>JAICVG010000224.1 GCA_025935445.1 Nitrososphaera sp.
GGGACCAAAATCCATGGGAATGTTGCCATTGTAGAAGTTCTGAAGTCAGGATTGGTTATCACTCCAAGAGTTACCGCATTGACCAGATCAGCAATACCTAGAACGCTCCACACTACTAAGGCGTACTTTGACCAACTATACCCTTTCCATAAGAAAATAGCAAATGGGATAGCCGTAACTCCTATGAGAATATCTCCAACTCCTGCAGGTATCGCAAAAGCTGGATCTAGGAGTCCTTGGGTCATGCCCCATATGAAAAATATTCCTCCTATCCTCCATATGTGGACAGCTATTAGTAGAGAGGTTATCTTGTTGTATTGTATTTGTTTTGAATAGTTGTCAACTGCTTTCATTTGTATACCTAGTATTATATGCATAGTTTATAAGTCTCACGTAACCAAATCTATACTTAGTTACAAGATAGAGAGTGGAAGGAGAGAGAGATATGGCTGAGAGAAAATGTTCAATGATAGAAACCATTTACAACAGTCCTGAGCTCAAGTCATGTCCAATTGAAACAACTTTCAAAATCATAGGAAAAAAATGGACAGTTATAATCATAAGGGAAATGTTTAGAGGCACGACACAGTTTAATCGCTTTCTAGAAAATATTGATGGCATAACGCCAAAGGTTCTCACTGAACGACTGCGAGAACTACAAAAGTTTGGGATTGTCAGGAGAAGAATTGTATCAGAGTATCCAATCAGAGTAGAGTACGAGATGACATATCTGGGAAAAGAGTTCGAACCAGTTTTGCTTGCCGCGGCTTCTTTTTCAATGAGAAATATGCCCAAAATCGTTTTCAAAGATGGTAAATCTAGGAACCCCGCTAATTTCTTGACGCAGCAACAATAGGAAAGCCACTAGAGGGTGAAAGAAGATGATCTCAGCTGTTGTTTACCAGATGAGACACACCTAGTATTCCATGGGATTTAAAGTGACCAGAGGGTTGGATTCTGTTGCAGTCAGCTCTAAAAGTTTGTGGAAAGGATGTTGGTGTTGTTGGTGTACAGGCCGAGTCGGTTATGAATTGTTATTGTTAGAAAACCATGGACCTAGATGGATTCAAGAGAAAAAATATTCAAAAATTAGACCTGGTTGATTCATAGTGGGACAGAATAAAGATGGAGGTCGAGTCACTTAATATAAATTCGATTAGGAGGAACCTGTAACAGAAGCAAAAATAACAAGAACAGTCTAACCTCGATGCGAATAACTCAGCGAGCCACGAGTGTAGCAGGAATATTATTATTTGAATCTTGTATCTATTCAATCAACTCTGCTACCAACAAAGTTATATTGCATGCAGATTTGACATATATGGCAGATGCATGAGTAGACTTGAGGTTCTTGCCTCTGATATGGACCGTATTCTTTTTCCTGTTACAAGTAGAAAGATTTCAATTGCAATATCCGCGGTGATCATTACACTTCTGTCGATTATTTTATTGTCAGTACGTCAGAACATTTTAACTTATGACAATACTTTGGAGACTGTATATTTCATACTGACTGTAATTATTGGATATGGAATTGGGTCGTGGTTCATTCTAGGATATGTAAAGCAAACAGCAAGAACAACAACTACTGCCATGGGTCCCATAATCCAGAGAATTCCATTCATCAGTTTGCTGCATATAGCTGTGGTTATAGTGCAATTTGCGATGCTAGGAATTATGCTATTTGTAATATTTGACAGAAGTAGTGAATATCTAATGCCGTATGTTAATGCTGTTACATCAGTGTTTGCCACTATAATACTAGGGGCATTTGCGTACAAATTTGCAAAGTGGTATACCCTCAGTAACAAAAAACTTGTTGTCCTTCTATGCTTTCTAACAGTTCTAACGCTTGCTATAATGATATCATCGGATCTTGCGTTAAAGTATATGATAACAACGACAGTAGAGAAATCAGCTCCAGGTGAAGTTTCTAGAGAAAAGTTTCTATACAAGGATTTTGAAGGGGGACAATTGTTGAAGCAGGATATCGAGCCAGATTATACTAAATCATATATCATCCCTACTCAATACTCTGCTCCTTGGGATATACTGACTGACTACCCTGGCACGTTGTCCATCATTTGTAGGTGGGGGATTACAGCTATTACCTTGAAACACTATAACCAGAACAAGAGAATTAACCGCGCAATATTTTGGGCATTGATTTCAATTCCACTAATACTATACTTGATAGGTAGATCGCCTGATTTGTTTAATTATAGTCCTGAGCCTTGGACAAGGCCATTATTCAGAGGTGCAAATATAGCCCTTAGCATCATGTTCGGTTTGGCTTTTCTCGTAATGGCCAGAAACATGCCTGCCGTTAAGGATTATCTAACTGTGGCAGCAATAGGCGTCATGATAATAGGTATCGCATTTTCTGTTTCGAACCTCCAGCAAACATTTGGAATAGCAGCACATTCATTGGTTCTATTATCTTCATATCTCTTTGCTATTGGCCTGTACTATGCAGCAATCTCAATATCCCATGATGCAACATTAAGGCAATCAATCAAAAGATCAATCAGCGATGAATCTTCAGATTTATTACAGAGTGCCGGATTAGCCGAAAGACAGCAGAATATAGAGCGAGAGGTACTAAAAATAGCAAAGAATCAATCAGATAATTTGTTTAAGCAAACTGGAGTGCGCTCCTCTTTGGAGGAGGAAGATGTGAAGAGGTACCTCGAACAAATATTGCCAAGAATGCGTTGAAACTCTTGCACTATTTCTCAATCCAAGACAGTGATGAAGAACTTTCTGCTTTTGCTTCTGTGTCTCTATTGTTAGGAAGGTTATAAGAATGAGACATTCCTCTCCAATGCTTCTTCTTCTTTCACACTGCCATTTCTTTAGAAGGAGCCGTCCCTTTGGATTCAGGGACTGTTATCAAGTAAAGCTTCTCTTATTACTTGTCAATTATCAACTGCAAAAAAATCTGTAGCCAAGATTCAGTTATAGTACTGTCCGAATAAATTACAGAAATGCGGTAGTAAATTGACTCAAAGTGAAATCTCAAGCTAGACAATTTGAATCTTTGAAAATCTGGGATTCGTTCAAAAACAGACTGCCATGGTATTTTGAAGTATCAACAAACCACATGCCTGCCAAGTACTTAATTGCCAAATGCATACCATGTAACCTTGATCTTTCATCTGCAAGCGAAGGGGAGCTGTGGAGTAAGAACAGTTTGCTGACTCAGACTTTTTTGGATATGTGGGAAAAAGTAAGGGTGAGAGAAATATTAGTGCTTCCTCCTAAAGCAAAAAGGCCCTCTCTTATGGACTTAAGTGTTGAGCTAGCCAACCGCATGTTGGCGCACTGCAACTTTTGCCGCTGGAACTGCAAAGTTGACCGTTCCAAGGGAATAGGGCATGGAACATGCCAGCTTGAGTCAACGTCAAAGATAGGTAGCTACTTTCACCATCGCGGAGAGGAGCTTATCTTCAGGGGTACAGCTGGTTCTGGCACAATATTTTTTACGAGCTGTAATATGAGGTGCTCATTCTGTCAGAATGGCGACATAAGCACAGATAAGGATAATGGGATTCCAATAACTCCAAGTGCCTTAGCCTTTATGGCCTGGCAGCTTAGGATGGA
>JAICVG010000213.1 GCA_025935445.1 Nitrososphaera sp.
ATAAGGATTCTCAATCGGCAAGAAAATCAGAAAAATTGAAAATTTCAGATGCTTTAAGAATATTATCAAACCGTACTTTAATCTATCTTGGTATTATTCTCATCGGCATTCAAGCAGCGTGGGCCGTAGAATTAACATTCATTGTAATATATCTAGAAGATCTGGGCTTCTCTGCAGAACTTGCTGGAATCATCGCAAGCCTACCTTTAATTTTTGCCATTATTTCTGCTCCATTAATTGGAGGATTTTATGACAAAGTGAGAGATACAAGAACAGTTTTGCTTATTTGTGGAGTCGGAACCAGCATGGCCATAGTCGGACTGTCCCTTGGCAGCCTATACTTAATCATTCCATCAGTTATCCTCACAGGATTTTTCTCAGGTGGTGCATTCACTGTAGTTTATGAGAGAGCGCGAACACTTTTGGTTGAGGGCGTACCAGAACTTAGAAATAATGCCACAACAACCACCCTAGAGGCCAACAGGAGAAATATCCATAATAAGAAGGATAATCTTCTCAATTATCCTTCTTATTATGATACACTAAAGGTTGCTTGGGTTAATGGGCTATCGCTCATTGGGGTATTGTGGACGCCTATCGTTTTTTCTTACGTTGTAGAGGAGAATAGCTATAAGCTGGCTTGGATATTATCTGCACTTGTAACGGTATTATTTATATTAGTCCCGCTATCAAAGTTGTCTAAATGAGAAAGTACGATTCTCTTTAAAGTAAATTCGGTAAGCCACCGGTTACCCTCAATATCATAGCACTATGTATCTATTGTTCACCATTACCACTGTCAATCCTGTAGTATTCCTGATTGTTGCTTTTGGAGAATGTATTGGCTCAGGTTTTTGTAGTTTCACGAAATAATTGATTATTTGCCGCCCCACTTTGCTATGAGCTTGCTTACGCCTTGTTATATTTCTCCTTATCTTGGACCGCTTGGACAGTTCTTTCCTTTTCTTTATTTAGTTCCTCTGTCGTAACACCCTTTGCCAAGATTACTGTACTACCATCATCTTCGCTATCCTCTTTGGTAAAGAGGATAGCGTACAAAGAATGTCTTAATGTCTGGCTAATGGAATCATCATCTTGTGGTAATTTAAGATCTAATTCTCTTAAAGGAATAACCGAACCAAAATCGTCTATGTCGAGCTTGGTAACTTTAACATTATTCCCACTGGTATCATTTATCTTTACTAGCATCTGGCTATAGCACCATTATGAACATATTATAGACAGATCCCTATTAGAGTTTTCAGTTCATTATCTTCCATATCTTACTAAATAGTTTGTGAAGAAAAGTCACATTATCATATCGAGCATAAGTCAAAAAATTATATATATATACGTTATATGCTTATTTCCAAAAGTTGACTTTCCTATTCCATACAGCTAGGTAATTTACCGTTGTGCTTATTACGATATTCATTTAGGAGCTGTTCTTTCACTTTATCTGCTGACTCTATTATGGCATAGCTGAACCTTTTTGCCTTACTTATGCAAGGATCTGACAGGCATCCAAGCAAAGATTCTCTAAGGTTTTGACTACTCCCGATAAATAAGATCTTCATATCTGCATGTATCTTGTAGACTCCTTCTGATTGTGCAATATTAGCAATATTGTCTTTATCCAGATCAAGCCATGGGGACCAGTCCAATACTTCTATCCTTTCGTCATTCACAACTTTCAATTCTACTTTGTTCTTCTTTAAGTATTGCTGCTTGTATCATGTATACAAGTGCTATGAATAGATAAGAAGACTAGAAATTGAAAAATTGCGTATCCCTATCTTAGGTTAACCAGACACGTAGTCACACGCACTAACCTATGATTTGATTAGTATATTGTGACAATTGGTGGAAAAAGAAAGATAAGATTCAGTATAGTCATTACAAGTAAATCTTATTAGAAGCAAACATCTATTTCTTACTTGGAAATGAAGTCTCATGTGGTCTCGCTAAGGGTTCTTACTGCTTACACACGTGATATAGGCCGCGGAGTTGTACGCATAGATGGTCGTTCTATGGATATCCTAGGCGTTGCGAATGGGGATATAGTCGAAATTATCGGCAAGAAAAATGGAATGGACGCAAGATGTTATCGACTATTGCCCTCAGATGAAGATCAAGGTATCACAAGGATTGACCCTGCGTTGAGGAAGATGATAGGTGTTTCAATTGACGACACCATTACCATAAGAAAGATAGCAGATGCTACTGTATCAGTCGAGAAACCCACAAGCATAGAACCTGAGGAAGCTAAAGCATCAGTGCCTCAACCGTCTGAATCCCCTGACACTGTGGAATCTGGCTCGGAAGACACAGCAACAACAGCAGCCGCGGCTGCCGTCCCTTCCACCGAAGCAATGTTTGTCCTATCAGGTTCGTGCATAGACTTTGAAAAGGAGAGGCCCAAGATAATGCACTTTATAACTACGCTCGAATCTGCAACGCGCAGCAAGAGCAAAAGCAAATGCTATTCTGACGGCAAGAAAGCCTTAGGATGGGATTTCTTTCTGCTTGAGATGGACGAAATATTTGTAGACAAATTGCGTGACATATATCCCGATATTGAGAAGCAAGAGGCCGGCAGCATGGAGGAGCGCTTCGCACTTTGGATGAATAAGCAGCTAAAGAAGATGGCTAACATGGATTTTCATCTAAAGTTGAGCGATGTTCCTCAGGAAAATACCAAGGGGTTCAGATTAAATCCTGAACACTTTAGAGACGAAACCAACTTGGAAGATCTGCGCTGACTGTGAGCTATGGGGAACGGGCTGCAGCGAATCGATGCAGGGAGGGAGAGTTAGTGAAAATATATTATTATCATCAGTTAAATGACATGGAGGCTATAACCCAATGGATTTTACTTCTCGCTGGCTTTTGATGATGGCAATTGCTACTGGACTATTTGCTATTTCGCTACTCCTCCTACGAGTCAATATTCGGACACTTGCTATCCTTCTTGGCATTGGATTGCCCCTTGTTACACTTTGGCTGTACATGGATGCTAAGTATTTTAGTGGGCAACGAAAAAATATTTCATCAAAACAGGCTTGCGTATGTCCTATCTGCAAACACGAGGATGCAAGAATGTGTTTTGAGGAGAAATGTTCATGCTGCTTGATTATAAAAGATGAAAAAGTGATAGGGCATTCAAGCAGTCCATTGCAGTAGAGAAGGGAATAAAAAATAAGGCTGCTCTTGCTTTGCCGCAGTCTGCTGTCGTTTTATTGAGATGCTCGTGTTGAATTTCCTGCTGCCGCTGTCGCAGTTGTTGGTGTTGAAGTAGTGGTAGCATTAGAACCTCCTTCTGCAGCTCCAGCTTGTTGATTGGCGCCTTCCCCTGCGGGGATCTCTATGAATGGCGTTGCTCCTTCACCGCCGCCTGTTACAAGAGGCAATACGCCATCCCACCTTTGAGTCTTGAGCCATTCTAGGTAGCGGGGGTTCTCCCTCAGCTGTACATCAATTATCTTTATCGCTTCTGACTCTCCTTGTGCCTTGAGTACATTAGCTTGCCTTACTCCTTCTGCCTGAGCGATATTGGCTTGCTGCTCTCCGACCGCCCTTGCTTTCGCTTGCTGTGCCTCTATCTCGATTCTCCTAAGGTCGTTGGTAGCCTGAAGCGCTCTCTGTTCGGCTTCTACTTTTGATTCAACTGCTCTTCTAAACTGCTCTGAGAACTGGAATTCTGTGATCGATATTGTCTCTACTTC
>JAICVG010000241.1 GCA_025935445.1 Nitrososphaera sp.
ATGTATTCAATATTTTAGAGAACTATCACGTCTCTCACCCCCCGTCTGCATCTCAGCTCTTTTCTATGCTGATGTCCAATTGTGATAGTGGATTGTTTTTCCTACTTTTGAGGCATAGTCCATGCAGAGGGAGCTAATTCCAACTTGCCTATATTGCCGTACAATTCCAAGAGCCTCAAACCTTCCTCCGTCGTCTTGTATCGTTGTTTTGTAGAATCATATGCAAGTAAACCATTCTTAATCGCAAGCTCAAGATAGGCTCTGAGCTGGTGAGAGGAAAAATATGACGAATACATGATTTTGGTCTTCATTCCTCCATACCTTGCCGCTTCTAGCATGCTCACGATGATATCTGTCTTACTTGTATACTTCACGGTAGAAATAATCATCACACAATCCTATTTTAGGATATCATGCAAAAATTTTCAATCAGACTTATAGATTTTCTCTTCATTAAGGCTTAATTGGCTAATTTGGCCAGAAAATACGAAGACTGTATTGATAGATTCAGTTGCATAAGCTAAAGGTAACATAAAAGAATATAACAAAACGCTGAAGACTCTAGGGCTCGGAGATAACTGCGTTTGGTTCTGTTCAAATTTTTTCAGAGATTTTTTCGCCTGCCGACTGATTCGCGGGCTATTATGCCTGTCCAGAATAATGCTACACAGGATTCTTCTCTTCAATAGTTTGCAGTCACTCGAAAACTTTCTCTACATGTCATAGGTTAAAATAGACAGATTCTTTATAATTTAGGATCTGTATTGAGTTGTATAATTTCTAAATACTCTTGGAGCACCTAACTGATGTTATGTCTACTGCAGAAGAGAATAACGCTAATAAGAATAGCGGCGAATCCGGAAAGGGAGAGTACCCACCTGTGCCAGAGGGTGCAATAGTTAAGCCAGAGGACGAAAGGCCGGTAAAGACGCAGGTGCGGGCCGAGGAGAACTTGGAAGAGAGGGAAGCAGATATTGAATCTGCTGATACCAGCTCTGAAGATATGGATGGGGACGGTTCACCTGATTGGGATCCTGCGGTGGGTCCGGGGGTATAGTATAATATTTTGATTGCTTCTATGCTCGCCATTCTATAAGTAATGTGTACGCTTGTGGGGAACAGCGCTTATTATTATCATCATCATGAGCATCAATGTCATTCTCGATAACAAGAGTCGAATGAATATGTATTTGTCTACAGGACTGGCTTCTTTTTTCTCTCTCTAATGCTGCTCAAGAGGTAAAAAATAGTCCTGTCAACAGTTAAGACCAATAATTACATAGGTTAGTTGAAAAGCTATGCCTATATCCCTTGAAGAAGACACTGAAGTTATTACCTCTGATGGAAAGAAGATTGGCAAGGTAAAAAGGATAGAGAATGACAGTTATTTCATAGTCTACAAAAAGGGACTGCTAACAGATGAAGAAATTCGTGTCCCTGTCAGCGCAATCTTACCCAGAAGGGATGGCTCTGTCAACAGTCAACTCATCAGGCTCAATGTGAGTGAAGAGACGCTAAAGCACGGCCATGAGTTTGTGCAAGGCCAGCCGAATTCAGAATTTATGCATGGAATAAAAGAGTCGGAGCCAAAGCTTACGCTAGAAAAGCAACTAGTACATTTTGAGCCTGTTGAGCCGGTAGAAGAGCCTAACAAAAGAGGTATATCTTCTCCGCCTGTGTCCAGGCAACACCAGGCAGTCTTGAAACCAGGCGAGGAAAGCAGCATCACTACTTCTCTTTACAGTTGTGACATGTGTGCCGCCAAGTTCGACAAGTCTGAAGAGCTACAAAAACATCGTGGTGAAAGCCATAAGGCACCTGTCAATATTTGATGAGATAGATACACAGATATACCAAAAACAAATTGCCTGAACAGTAAGACGCTACAAAACCATGCTAATCCTTTTGTTCCTGATCCTTCCATGGATTTCTTATCCCAACTGGATTTATCTTCTTGTCGGATCACTCAAAGTGTAATATATACTGCATTATTTCCTTTTCCACTAGATGTTCTGGATGAACTTAGTTTTCAAGTAAGAACTTGAAGGAAACCTTAGATTCTATCTTCCATTATTTCAAGTGACCGTTTAGGTCTAAGCCATTTTGCTTCTGACAACTGGCGAGATCTCAAGAGAAGCAAGAACTATCTAGCTAGCACAACTCTGCCAACGATTCAGCGCCAAGCGTTGGAATCCTTGTTAATATTATGGACTTTTATATTATATAGTAGACAATTTAAAGCATGTCCAAATCACAAAATGATAATATCAAAAATAAGCCCCCCAAAGTCGGCTACATAGATGTCTCCAAGATTGATGATAATGCAGGCATACACTCCGCTTCAGATAGCACTAGGCATATAGAGCGATCACTGGAAAAAGAGGTGAGAGTAACAGAAGGAAACGAGACAGGATCTTGGCAGATAAAGGAAAAGGCGGAGAGCTGACAAAAAGATGTCATCCTCTTCAGCAGCGGATCTTACGCCAAACGCAAACCAAAAGATTGTCCAATATTTGAATAATGCTTTGGCAATGGAAAATGCATCAGAAGAGAGAATACAATCAAGGCTTCAGGAGACTATAGTGGATGACACAAGAATACAATTACGGAACCATCTTGATGAAACTCGAAACCAAAAAGATCGACTAAAGCAAATCATTACGAGTCACGGCGGTAAACCTACAGACGCCAAAGCGGAGCTGCCAAATCTCAAACCTAATACTATAGATCTAGTTAGAGACGACGTGACATCTTCATCAACTGCCAAGTCAGCTAATAATGGAGGATCAGCTGACTTGCAACAAAATTCTTCAGTAAGATCGATAGTAAAAGAAACTGACAATGTACGATTAGCTGCTGAAAGGGAACTCATTCAGACTGAGCGGGATGCCATGATTGAAAATGCAGAGATTGTAAAATATAAGATTCTAATGGAAATAGCTAAAAGGGTGGGCGCTATGGACGCTATCCCAGTTATCGATCAGAACCTGAAAGAAGAGGCGCAAATGGCAGACTGGATAATTGCAAATACCCCCAATATGCTGAGGAGGCTTTGGGCGCAGATCGAGGTCTCCGCCGGGGCAAGGAGCATCCCAGAGGCTTGACTATCATAAGAAAATATTATAGAACCACCTGCAGCAACAAGCCTATCGTCGGATTTGTTAATCAAGATAAAATTTGATGATATCATCAATTTTTGTTTCTTGACTACTACGAATGGCTAGGGTACTGCATTTACTCTAAAACGTAAGATACCCAATATGCTACCCTGCCTCAAAGCGCTTGCATAATTTCACAATCACAAGAATGCACAGTATGTGAGTATTCAATAAGCCAATGCTTTTGACAAGGTTTATGCGCAGCTTGACTTGAAGATATCTGGTCCTTCTGCCTAAAGAATC
>JAICVG010000036.1 GCA_025935445.1 Nitrososphaera sp.
CTTTGCAATATTTCCAGAAGAGCTGGTCAACATGATTGTCCGGTTCGCAACTGAGATAGGGGATTATGTGCTTGATCCATTTGCTGGTAGGGGTACGACCGGCATAGTAGCAACATCGCTTGGCCGCAAGTTTCAGGGAATCGACCTCTACAAAGAAAATGTGGACAGAGCAAACAGCAATATCATCAGAGGGTACAGCCTACAATCTAGTTTGATGCGATTTGAGCCCAATAGGTAGCATTGATGTGTGGCTAACATTTGAGTGCTCCCCCCCAAGAAAAAGGTTGTCCAACACAATCTTTTCAAGAGAAGGGATCACCACACTCCATAAAGAATGAAATACTAACTATATGGCGTTTTGCTCAGGATTTTAATTGCAACATAATATATACCAAAGTCCCGCTATGTTGAGCTACCATGGCTGCGGAAACTTTTGATAAGGACAGAGTGGCTAGAGAGAACTTACTTTGAACAGTTGTCTTTTGTACTATTGCTCGCTCGTTCTCTCGCTATCTCCGTACTGCCTAGACCTAGACATTTCGAGTAAGGCGAGGGCTGAAGGGTTACGCAGCGGTGAATCAGTGTGAAGACAAAATATATAATCGAAGATTAAACGATAATAATCAACCGGCGGGTAAGAAGGTTGAAGTTTGAACCTACCGTCAGCGGGCGGGAAAACTGCGATTGCTGCATGCATAGCAGTTGCTGTTTGTTTTTTAGCCTGCAGTATCACAATTTAGCACGGTACCTCTTTATCACACTTGCTTTTGCAGGGCTCCTTTCGACTGGATGGTTCGGAATACCTCTTATCCCGCAGTACCTTGTCTACAATGAAGTTGATATACTGGACGGCATTTTCACGTTATTTAGCTTTCTTGGCACCATATGGGGCGTGATGGCATACTTAGAATTTACGAAGTCTATCGAGACAGTGATAGAGGCAAGAATAGCCGCCCGCAAGTTAGACCCCATGATAGGAGAATATGAATACAAATCCTACAATCCAATCACAAAGGAATACGAATCAGGCTTTGTCCCTTCCGGTCCAGTTGATTTCTGGGACAAAGAAACACAAGTGCCTGTGTGGATGGACAAGGGGAAATACTGGCACATCCTCTTAAGCCTCAAAGGTGGAAGCAGAGAGATCAAGATCAATGTGGTCAAGGACAGCGACTTGCCTTTTCACACCGGCACAAGAAATGTCGCGGTGACTGCAAGAAAAACCATAGGTGAAGAAAAGAGATCACGCCGCCAAGTCTACGTCATCAAGATCCCGCAGTGGCTTGTCATGAACACAGAGCGCAAGCGGTTTTCTGACATCACCACCGGTGGACAGTTGAGTGAGCTTGTAGCCGATCTCAACAAGAAGATTGTAGCAGCATCTGATGAGGTAGCTGAGTGGGAGAGACAGAGGATTAGATACCCCTGGAAGGGCATGACCTTTGGCATATACCTCAACAAGAGCCTGCCGCTGAGGATCGTTTACCGTCAGGTAGTAAGGGTCTTTCCTGGAGCAAAAAAGCGCACGATCGACGAGACGAATGCCAACCTTGCAAATGCCAAGGACGAAGAGATCATAGTTTCACTGCTTGAGCTTGCCTCAGAAAAAGGCATACCTGATAACAGAATCTATATGCTGCGCCTTCTACTAAATTTTCTCAAGAATGCATACAACCGGCTTGGGCTTGGCGAAGGGGCAAGCGAGTACCATAGTTTCCATCATTCTCTTGAAGTCTCGTACATGGCTCTTCACATGATCCCAAAGCAGTTTAAGAAGGTTCAGTTTGGATGGAAGGATTACGAGCTTACACTCGTTGCAGCGCTGCTGCATGACTACGATCCGGTGCAACCACTTGTTTCTAGCGATGGACCTAAAGGCCCAAATGTGAACAGGACGATGCAAGAGCTTTCAAGGAATAGAATTCTTGATGCTTACTTTACAATGGGCAGAGACGAATTTGAAAATTATTTCCGGGAATTCAAAACAGCGCTATCACCACCCACAGAGTTTGCCACGACGCACCCCGAATACATCAAGACAGATTGGAGTCCTGTTGAAAGTCTGATAGTCGAATCGCTTATCTGGAGGACGGATTTTCCATTCTTCAAACAACAGCTCGCACAGGAAATGTTTTCGCAAACACTTGACCAATTATCTGACAGAGGCGAAAACACCAAAAAGGTAAAGTTGCTTGCAGAGATACTCTGGCTCGCCGACCTTGCAGTGACGTATATGGGATCGGACCCCGTAAGGGCCTGGGACAGGGTTACAAACCTTTACGATGAGCTCAATCTGCCTAAACTCGAAGCTGTGCCAAGGACTGACGCTTTCTTTACAGATTTTTCAGAAAATGAAACCTTTAGGCAGCTAATCAGCATGAAGCACTTTCCATACATATTCCGCCAGCGGTGGGGTCTCATATACCAGTTCTTCCATGAAGGCAACCCCTCGACGCAGCTTAACAGGACGATAGCCACTGCAAGAAGGATGTACGCCAAAGTCAACGTAGAAATAGGCCTGAGGCGGGGCGAAACGCTGCAAGCAATGGCAGTGGACAATTATTTTGAGTATTTTATAGGCATAGGGAAGGACCAAAATGAGGTCTTCAAGGCAAAGAGTAGGTTTACAGAGTTGGATCCGCAGAATGCCTCTGCGTTCTGGGGGGACACTGAAAAATTGCTCCCTGCAATATCTGACAGATCGATAGACAACTTTTTTATCGTATTGCCTGAGCATTATCTGCCGATAACTACAATTGAAGGCAAAAGCTCATTCCGAGCAATGCTTGCGATAATATCAAAGAAACTTGTCCACGGCGGCAGGCTCCGGATTTTGACTGATCTAGAAAAGCACAGCAAGCTGTTCATGGAGCTGGTGTTGACTGCAAAGGAAGCTGGTTTCCAACTGACTTCAAACGTAGGGAAGACGTATTTTTCAAGTGATTGGCGTGACCCAGAGTTCCGACCCGATAGGAAACCTCAGATGATTATACTTGTGCCGAAATAGACGAATGTTTTAAATTGGCGCTGCAAAGGTTCAACAACAGATGGGCTCGTAGCTCAGCATGGATAGAGCGAACGCCTCCTAAGCGTTAGGTCGAGGGTTCGAATCCCCCCGGGCCCGCTACAAAATCGTTCACATTTTTTTCTTTAAGCAGAAAGTGTTAAGGTTAAACAGATTTGTTAAATTTAAACAGGTCTGTTAAAGCAAGGATATCAATTGACCGCCTTGTATAATTATTCATGTCTGAACTGATAGAAATAAGGGATCAATTTTTGGAACTGCAAAGAAAATATCAGCAGTACCTCTCCAAGGTAGATCCAGAGCTGACAGATGACTTGCTCCTTCGTCAGATGGAAAATCCTAAGGTTGCGCCCATGTACATGATAGAGGTGTTTACTAAGCCCGGCCAAGACACAGAAGAAGTAAGAGATTACATCATTAGCAAGACCGGCATGAGCCCCGCGATATATGATAAGGGACAGAATTACATGTGTTCTCCGCTGACATCTTTACTAAATGGATGGACTTATGATTCAAAAAGCGTGGATCGAATATTGTGATGTTATGCGAAGTTTCTTAATTCGTATCCATATTGATTTCTCTATATCTTGGCGATAGTTTCTTGAGCATGACATTAGGCTACGTACTTCTCGCCACTTGCTAGAGAACAATGTATTTAGGCTTACGATGTCACTGTTATTATATTACTAGCAGGCATTCTCGTTTAAGCTCCATTATTTTCTGTTCTAATAACTCATCTACCTCTGGAGGAAATAGTTTACCCTGTTTTGGTCCAACAAAAATGATACACATTCTGGGATCATCCTTGTACAGATCGTATTTAGCTCGCCACCAACAAAAATGTTCATAAAGTTTTCTAAGAATAGGCAAATCTTGAAGGAATTCTATGTTGT
Organism: Nitrososphaera sp.; assembly: GCA_025935445.1. Taxonomy (GTDB): domain Archaea; phylum Thermoproteota; class Nitrososphaeria; order Nitrososphaerales; family Nitrososphaeraceae; genus Nitrososphaera. The sequence goes on from JAICVG010000036.1 coordinate 3,919, forward strand.
TCTTCAGAAGTATGTTTGCAAACGAGTTCAACTCGTTTGTATTTTCTGTAGTCTGGCGCAGAAAAACAGTCATCTCTCTTTCTTCTTCTATCATCTTTTCATAAAGCCTGAATAGCAGTTCATCCTTGCTTCCTATACCGGTCTCAATGCCTCTTTTTTTAAGACTTTCAAATAATTTATCGCTCATCTGTACCTGGATGAGGAAAATTCTGTAAGCCATCTGGAGGTGATCTCTTAAGCGCAGGTAAAATGATAAACGTTCTGCTGGCACTTCAATGTTGTATTTCTCAGCATTATTGCTTATCTTTCTGAACTCATGCATAACTTTATTTTCTTGCATTTGAAGTAATTCTTTTAGATCCTCTGTAGCTCTGTTGCTCATGCTGTAAAATTCTGTAATTGAGGATTCAATTCTCCGGATCGCTTCGCTCATACTAATCTGATTATGATGCATTTGATTTATTGTGTTCCTAATATTCTGCGAGAGAAGAAGTAGGTCACTTAAAGCCTTGTCATTCTTTATCAACAAGCTCTTGTTAGCTGCTATTTCTTCTGAGAACCTTTGGAGCTCTCTCTCTGAAAAGCTTTGCAGGTTATCTAATAACTGAATAATCTGTGTTGATTTATCACTTGCTGAACCTGCTGCATTTTCATAAAGTCTAACCAAGAAATCACCAAATGGTTGTGGCACAGTTCCTAATGCTGATTTTACGATAGCATCAGATAATGGATTTTCTCCTATCTTCACAATGGCGCTTCTCATCTCGTCCTTTATTTTGCCCAAAGAAACCATATGTGTCCTCTTTCTCCGTTCCAGTATTGTGTTAGACGTGATATCTAAGGTTTCTCTTCTACTTCTTATCTCCTACTGCATATACTTATGTCCCTATCTTAACAGCCAGGCATGTCCCTATCTTAACATTCTATGACCCTAATTTAACAGTAGGTCAAAATGTCCCTAAGATTGAACAGTGTCTTTAATGTGGTTCTGGTAACTTTGCGGGAGATAAGCTATAATCATCATCAATGAATTTGGAATTGATCTGCCTTTTAGTTCCCAGAATCAGAACTATCAAAAATTTCGCATATTGTAAGGAAACGCCATGACTTACCGCATGGCATGTACGCGCTTATCTTACATCGGTGAAGAAATTAGACGAACATATCTTTGGCCTTTTTTCTGAATGGCGACAACTAGGTATGTTTTGCCAGAAAAGGAAAGTTAGCTGGCAATATGTCAAAGTATAAAGTATATAGTCTAGAAATTTTTTTCTTCTCTCAAATACATCGTCAACAATAGCCATACTTGGCTGCATTTTTTTGTGTCATTTCTCTTTTATCAGTTAAAAACCCTCACAAGGCCAAAGAACAGGAATTTCATAAATAGAAACCGTGTTGGAAGAGACATGCAACTTCTGTGCCTTCAAATTGTATCATATACTTCAGAAAAAGATTCCACAATGATTAAAAAAGGTGTTTCCATGGAAGGCACTCGATGCGATCAAAAGTGAAGTCTTCGACCACTGGTAGGAATGGTAGTAAGGATATCTTCTCATACTCGGAAAGGGGGATTGGATATTGACAACATCTTTTGAAAGACAGACTACTTCAAAAAGATCGTATAAGAGGCATCGCAGCAAAGAAGAAATTGTTGCTAATATTCTTAAAGCTGCGTATAACAGTGCAACCAAAACTAGAATAATGCATAGATGTTACATGAGCTATAATCTATTACGAAAATATCTTAACTATGCTACCGTAAGTGGCCTTTTATTTTACGATCATAGATCTAACGAGTACCTGATAACAACTAAAGGAGTACAGTACCTTGACTATTTCAATCAATACATTGACACTAAGGATGAGCTTGTGCTTAAGAAAAGGCTAATTTCTAAGATGTTAGAGAATGATGTAGATTCTACAATGCTAACTTTGAATCCGGAACAAATGGTATGTTGATGACCCATACGGTGGCTTAACTATGAACAAATGAAATATTGATGCACAAGAATTGCGGGGTGTGAGGGCAAGCAGCCTCACGAAGCTTAAAAAGTTGACAAACGGAAGAGCTTCCTGTAGAGGAACCTTGATTGGCAAGACATTAAAAAGATTCCTTAGACCGGGTTTTTAGTCGCAATGCTCTAACTTTGGTCAATATTGTAACTATTTGCGTATCTCAGAAAATGACAGGACAGAAAAATTGCTATCATGACAGTCTCCACAAATCTGCAAATTGGAAAGATTTCGTTGCTCTAACACTTCAGTAATTTATTATAGTTGTCGATGTACTATTCTTTAGACGAGAATTTCCATACCAATATAAAAATAGGAGGATCTTATGCAGTCTCTAATGAAGGTTTTCAAAACAAAGGAAACATCGCAATCCTCTGATAATAGAGGCTCACTGGTTCTTTTAAGAAGAGGGTGGAGCGTAAGAAAACTATGGATTCTCTCTATTATTGGAGTAGCTGGAATAGGCCTAGATGCTATATTTCATACACTTGATTCGGGGACACCGCTAACAATCATATTCGATGGAGTAGACTTCTCAACGGGCCAATGGGTTCTAACTTCGTCGCCAGAAATAGCCACACTCTCTTGGGTCGGTCACATTACATTCCTTACAGCATTTGCAATGCTGGTTGTCCTACCAAAGCTTTTCTTCGCAAATTCCCAGACATCGCAGGCTTCAGATCGTCGTAATTGGGCTGTTCTAAAGAAGGGTCGCAGCATAAAGCAGTTATGGATGATAGGTATGATTGGCGTTGCAGGTATGGCGTTAGATGTAGCATTCCACACGCTGCAGGATGGATCAGTAGACCAAGTGTTATTAAACGGAGCCGATAACCCAGATTTGCGTATTGCTGCCCTTGCGTTAGCTGCTCATATCTTGTTCTTGGGTGCGTTTTCACTGCTAATCTTCTTGCCAAAGATACTCTTTGCTACAAATCACGCACAAGCGCAGCCGATTACCACGTGAAAACTATCACCACCCCGAAAGCTATGATGGTGGTATTACCAAGTTAGGCTGCCATCATCACTTTCACATCTTTTTTTAGTCGAGCTGGTCTATGCTCATAGTATCAGTAGTGTGGGGGGGTAGTAGTAATAGTACTAATCATGAACATGGAAGAATTATTTCGGTCAGCGAGCTTTTTCTTACAGTCACGGCTGTAACAGCAGGGTTGGCAATCGGTTTCTCCTTTTTGTTCTGGAAAAGGAAATGAGAAACAAATCCAGAGGGAACACGAATCCAAGGACCTAAGGTTTACGAAACAACTCTATACTTTGTCATGATCATAAAATGTCCTCCTCGGTCGTGGGTCGAAAGGCGGTCAAAACAACATAGCCACTCCGAACACCAAAGTCCAAATAAACGGTTCGCAAGGGCTATACTCCAAATATTTTGTGGGCAGCAGTTCCACTTTTTCATTTCTTTACTCGTAGAATCCCTAAAAAGGACTAACTTGATATCGTTCTGTGTTTCACTAAAGAATCCTACTTTTAGTTGTATTACGTCTTAATTTTGAAAGTTTTTCTCGAGGATTTCCCCAGGCTCGCTAAAAAAATTGTTTAAAAAATTTGGAATCACCGCAGACTCGACTAAAGTTGCAAAGTCGTCAGTCTCGAGGATCTAATGTGATATTACTTCTCGTGTTTTCCAAAGTATATCAAGCCGCCAAAGTGCCGCGACTTTTTTTTATGCAATTCTAAAGAGTCTTTTGTATGAAACACCATTTTGCATTCCTTGCATACGAACTTTGTAGCAGCTTTTGCAGTATTATTATCTTTCCTAAAAGGATGAATTTTCATTTGTCATATCGTTTGTGTCTTGGTTTTTAAAACATAGCTTAACCTAGTTAATTCAACTAGAGTTCTGTCCCCTTTTCAGTCTCCAATATCTGTGGCACACAGTGATGCGTCTTTTCTTAATAATAGACAGATCTACATTTGAAGCATCTAACCTAAAGATATCTCTTAGGCTAAGTCTTAGAGACGCGCTGTCTTTTATTAAAGACTAGCTAACCCTATTCGGGATAACAAGCAAAAAACAAAAAGTGTTCGATTATTGAGATAATGGCCCTGCCCCTTGGAGGATTGGCCATAGATTGGTGCAAAAGGGTCAGGAGGACAGGGCCAAGCCAAATTTTGCGTTTCCATATGCTAATGGCGTTTCAACATAATGTCTGCAGATTATTAAAATATGCCTTAACGTTGTTAACTTGAGAGAGATAGAGATAAGAGAGAGACACAGAGATAAGAGACAGGTATATTGACACAGGTTATATTGTGGTTACTATTATCGCAAACTTGACAGGCAAGAGAAC
>JAICVG010000013.1 GCA_025935445.1 Nitrososphaera sp.
TACCTAGCAGGCGATGAGATGCCTGGCCTAGTCATTCTAAATGACCATTAGGCTTCACTTCACGGACTACAATACCTTGATAATTCAAGTATTAATATCATCAACAAGACGATAAGTACATGGGTACATGCTATCCTAGCTTTTATTACAAGAAGGTATCGCAGTTTTAAATTATATTGACTCTGACTGCTTTCATGTATGAAACGTCATCATTGCCAGCTCCAAGCATTATCATATATTGCCCTTGCTCTAGGTTGTCCGCTGCGGTAAAAGTGTAAGAAACCTCTTTTGAACCTCCAGATGTGAGAGACACAGATTCTTCGCTGAATATGCCAGTCGAATTACCAAGAGCCCCATTTGGCATGAATGTTCCGGCGGCCATCATTTCACCGCTGAAATCGCTTGATGCAGCTACTGTCACTTTGATTTCTGTGCTTTCACCGCTCGCAACTGCAACTTCGGCCGGTGTCAATACTGCAACTGGCACCTGCTTTGATGCATCTAGTTTGGCGATCTTATTTTCTGTCCATTCAGCGAACCATAGCTGATTCTCTGGATCTACAGCAAACTGCAAGACATTTGCAATGCCGCATGCTGTTGCTTCAGGGGGACAAAGTGCCCAGGCTCTGTTTTGCGAAGGCACCCAATATTCGACTAGTGCAAGCTCTTCAGGATCAAAACGGGCCATCTTGTTACCCGTATGCTCATTGAACCACAAAGAGCCGTCACCGCCTTTATCTATCCAATATGGAAGTGTATACGCGCTTGGAGGGCTGCTACCGCCATAGATCTTGGGAGATGCTATTGAGGTTACAAATGTTGTTATATTGTCCATGGCAGGATCGTATTTGAAGAATGTGCTAGTGCCGTGATCTGCCACCCAGACATTTCCATAATTGTCAAGTTCCATTCCTACAGGTGCACCAAGATCCGGTGGGAGATCTACTATGCGGACAACTCTGTCATTTTCAATATCATACTGGAACAACTGCCCTTTCTTTTGTTGGAAGGCAAGGAGCGAAACCCACACGTCATTTTGCTCCTTATCAACTACTAATCCGCCGGAAGTGACTAGATCCTGACTGATGCCGGAGAATCCCTCAAGTGGTAGCGAAATTTCTCTAAATCCTTCCGAGGTTGCGTTTTGCATCCTAGATACATTGCCAAAAAAAAGAGATTGAGAATTTATTCCTATAAAGTACAAGTTACCATTTGAGTCAAAGTCCATCATAGAAGGATATTTGGCTGGAACTTTGAACATATCAAAATCCTGTCTCAACTGGTTAAAGCGCCATATCGTATTGTTTTGATCGGTAAACCATACATTTCCACCGCTGCTATCGAGCTTTACCGTCCATGACATCAACCATGAAGGTACTGATGTAAAGGGCACCAAACGGGTTGGCCATGATGGGATTTCGTATTCAGCGAATGCACCTGTAGCACCATCATAACTGCCTAGAAGGCCATGTTTTGTTGATACATACCACACTTTAGCGCCATCGATGGCAATGCCGACTGGCATTTCACATTCTGTAGGCAAAGGAACCTCAGTAACATACGCATTGGAATTTGGCGACGTGTTAGTGCCGCAGAATTGTTGCTCGAACCGTTGCGCCATCGCTTGATCATTTTGTTGAGTATTTGTTGCAGGACTACCCATTTCAGGGACATTGCCTGAAGACATAAAAATATAGACTGCGGCAACGGCCACAATGCCAATTATAGCGTACAGAATAATCTTTTTAGACGATGGGCTTGTAATTTTTTTCCTGGACGAATCTGGCAACGGCTAGAAAAGCACCGGCTTTTCCACTTTATATCTCTTGTCGGAGCTATAAGCAGAAATACGGATCACGACTATTAGCAGACTTGCTTGGTTACAGAAAAAGGAAAAGAGAGCCACAGGCAGCCGCTTCTAATAGGCTATCTGTCCGTATTGTTTGCCGCAGTTCTTTTTGGCTCTGTATTCAGCCTAGCAAAAGTTCCCCTTGCTACGATAGACCCGCTTGCACTAACAGCAGTAGTCTATACTATCTCTGGGCTAGCCCTGATTCCATTTGCAAAGGCATCATTCACGTTTGAAAGAAGGGACGACTATTTCTATGTAGTAATCGTCACAATTTTTGGAGGAGTATTGGCGCCTGTGCTTTTGATGTATGGCCTTCAGCAGACAGCTGCCTCCACTGCAGCAATATTGACAAACGGAGAGATTGTATTCACAATAGCACTTTCATCAATATTTTTTGGGGAAAAACCCCACGGAAGAGTGGGGCTGTTCGCAGTAATTTTAGTAGTGATAGGACTAATCATAGCCACCACAGAAGATCTGAAAGCTTTAGAGAGCATCGTTCAATTGAACGCGGGTAACATCATGATACTGGCATCGATGTTCATGTGGGCAATAGACAATAACGTCAGCAGGCGTCTCACATCAAGGGCAAGCCCTGCCAAGATAGCGATGGTTAAGTCACTTGCTGGCGGTCTTGTTCTGATTGCAATAGCTTTAGCACTTGGCAAAGGAAGTATTATCACGGGGATCAAATATGATATGTGGATCCTGATAATTGGAATGTCAGTTGCTGGGTTTGGCGGCGCGCTCCTGTTATTCCTCGAAGGCATCAAGAGGATTGGAACCGTAAAGACGATGTCAATGTTTTCATTGACTCCTGTTTTTGGTATAGTTATTGCAGCGCTATCACTTGGAGAATCTATAACTGTATTTCAAGGTATTGCGACAGGCCTGATAATTTTAGGCATAATTCTGATCGGCCGACACTAGAGGAGCTTGAGCTCAAATGTTACTTTGTCAATAAGCTCTGAAGGTGCAGGCCCTATTCCAATGCAAGTAATGGTACCTGATGGTATCTGTGTCAAGCCACTATCCTTTACCTGCACGACAGGCAGGTTCAGCTCTTCGGCTCGCATTCTTACCTCCATCAAGTCTTCGATATTCTTTACCTTCACTACTACCTTGGCCTGGCCGGCTGCAAACCAAGAGTTGAACCATTCTCTTCTCGATGCTTTCACCTTTTCTGCGCCCATGACCGCAGCATGGGCAACCTGTGCGGCTATCTTGCCGGTACCCATGCTGACGTCACGCCTGACAATAATTACCTGCTTAAAGTCCATATCTTATACTTGCTTGCTCATAGTTTAATTAACAGACTGAAAAATACATTACTAGTCATTTGCCAGATGCCTGATTATGATGTGGTGATCGCAGGAGGAAGCATCTCAGGACTCCTTGCCGCCCGTGAAATTGCTGCTGGAGGTCTTTCTGTTGCAGTACTTGAGGAAGACGCGGAAATTGGCACTCCGGAGCACTGCGGTGGGCTAGTAAGCATTTCTGGCATCCAGAACCTCGGCATCGTGCCAGATATCAACACAATAGAGAACAACAGAATAGCGCACGCCAAGATCTTTTCTCCTTCAAGCTGTTTTGAAATCAGTGCAGAAAGGCAAAAGGTCATCGTCCTGGACAGGCGCGCATTTGACAAGCAGATCGCCTTTCAGGCGCAAAAGAAAGGTGCTGAGATAAGAGTAAAATGTTCAATGCGATCGTTTGGAAAAGAAGGATCTAAATATGTAGTCAAAACCTCTGAAGGCGACTTTTCATGCAATTTTTTTGTAGACGCAAGAGGTATAGCATCAATAATTAGCAGAAAGAGGGACGGCGTTCTCCACTCGGCACAGTATGAAGTTTATGCTTCATGGATAGAACCCCACACCATTGAGGTCGCATTTAATAGCCAGCAATATCCAGGTTTTTTTGCATGGATAATCCCTACTGGTCGAGGAAGAGGCAAAGTAGGTGTTGCGGGCAGGCGGATTAATGCTGCAAGCGCACTCCAGAGTTACATTGATAGCAAGGGAAAGTACTCCATAGTGCGCAAAGTTTACGCACCGATATGGATCAATGGGCCATTGCGAAGTTTTGTATTTGACAGGACATTAACTGTGGGTGACGCAGCGGGACAGAGCAAGCCTACAACCGCTGGAGGTATTTACAGCTGCGGTATGGGGGGCTTGCTGGCAGGGCGGGCTCTGGTAGAAGCAGCAAACAGAAAGAATCATGATCGACAAAAGCAACGGCTGTTGCTAAAGAAGTACGAAAGTAACTGGTTGTCTATGTTCAAGCTCGAATTTGACAAGATGTTGCTTGCGCGCCGGCTCTTAGAGCGGATGGATAACAAGGCTATAGATGACTTGATTACGGCGATACCAACAGAGGTTGTTCAAGAGGCGTCTATCGATGGCGACTTTGACTTTCACTCGACTGCACTTGCTAAGATCCTGGGAGCAAGGGGCGCTGCAAGATTGGCCAAAGCTCTGCTTGGCAACGAAATAAGGCGCTTGATCCCGGAGAGCTAAGGAAGATATAAATTCCGTTACTCGTAAGAAGCAGCACTGATGTCCAAGCCATTGCAATTGCCAGTCTGCAGTTCATGTGGCAGGCCAATTATGCCTAATGACGAGTGCGTTAAGTATTACTGTGCAAATTGTGGATATGTTCTGATGTGGCGATGCGAGAGCTGCCGTGAGTTCGCAAGACCCTATAAATGCATAGGCTGCGGTTTTGAGGGTCCATAGCCATGACACGATTGGTAGTTAGGATAAGAATACTTCCAGCTGAGGCTGAGTCCAACCTCGAAAACGTTGTCGAGTCGATAAAGAAATCTGTACCAGGAGGAATGGAGATGAAAAGCAGCTCAATGGAGCCAATTGCTTTTGGGCTCAAAGCAATTGTAGGCGACTTTTTATTGGATGACGCTGAGGGACAAATGGACAAGCTTGAAGAATCTATCAAAAGTGTCGAAGGTGTAGGCGAGATAGACGTAACAAATATCAGCAGGCAGTCAGTAAGAATGAAGTAATATAATATTACTAATAATAGCGGAGGCTCCTGAGGATTGAAAAAGATGCGCGCTGGAAGTGACGAATCGTCTCCCATCCAGCTTAGAGTAGCGGAAGCCAAGCATCGCGATGTAGGCAAGAGGCGAGCCAGAATGGATCCACGCCATATGGAGCATCTAGGAATACAGGCTGGAGAAGTCGTCGAGATCTTAGGGAAGCGCATCACAGCAGTGACTGCATGGCCAGCGGATGAGGAAGAAAAGGAAACAGACATTATTAGGATAGATGGCCAGACAAGGAAGAATGCAGGTGCAGGGCTCAACGACCTTTTAAATGTCAAGAAGATAGATTGCAGGCAAGCAAAGAGCGTCACCTTGATGCCGCTAGGCAATAGCAATATCACAGTCGACAAGGAATTTTGTGATTTTGTCAAGCATAGGCTCAAAGGCTATCCCCTAAATGAGGGTGACGAAATTTCAGTAGTCATTTTGGGCAACCAGATGGACTTTAACGTTCAAAGAGTAATACCTAAGGTCATTTCTAGAATTGAGCAGTCAACAAGACTCACTATAATGGCGGAGATCACAAGTGACAGAAAGCCGCGCGTCACATACGAAGAGATAGGTGGAATGAAAGAACAAATAAAAAGACTGCGAGAAATAGTCGAGCTTCCAATGCGCCATCCTGAGGTCTTTGCAAGGCTCGGTATAGAGCCTCATAGTGGCATCTTGATGTACGGATCTCCCGGTTGTGGCAAGACACTTATAGCAAAGGCACTGGCCTCAGAGTCTGAAGCAAACTTTTTCATAATCAATGGCCCGGAAATCATGAACAAATATTATGGCGAAACTGAGGCAAGATTAAGAGACATTTTCAAGGAGGCTCGTGAATCTGCTCCAAGCATAATATTCATCGACGAAATTGACGCTATTGCTCCAAAAAGAGAAGAGGCATTTGGTGATGTCGAAAAACGCGTTGTCGCACAGTTGCTAGCATTGATGGACGGCATGTCCGACCGTGGCCAAGTTATTGTACTTGGAGCCACCAATAGGTCTGAAAGCTTGGATCCAGCATTAAGGCGGCCAGGCAGGTTTGACAGGGAAATCGAAATAGGTGTGCCAAACGTAGAGGGTAGGCTTGAGATACTGCAGATTCACACGCGTGGCATGCCACTATCAGAAGACATTGACCTGCAAGAACTTGCGGCTAGACTTCACGGATACACAGGCGCAGACATTAAGGCACTGTGCAGAGAAGCCGCCATGAAAGCCCTAAGGCGTTGCCTGCCTGAGATCGAACTAGAGGGTGAGAGGATCTCACCAGAGATCCTGGGGAGCATGATGATCATTGATCGCGACTTTAAGGAAGGGATGAAAGAGATCATCCCGACTGCAATGAGGGAATTTTACGTAGAAGTAGCAGGCGTCAAATGGGAGGATGTTGGTGGCTTGTATGAAGCAAAGAGGACTCTGCACGACAGCCTCATAACGGGAATCAAAGAGCCAGACAAGTTTGCCAAGATGGGCATTAGACCATCAAGAGGAGCATTGCTCTATGGTCCGCCCGGCACAGGCAAGAGTCTCCTTGCTAAGGCATTAGCCACAGAGAGCAATGCCAACATTATCGCCGTGCGGGGACCTGAAGTGCTCAGCAAGTGGGTCGGCGAGTCTGAGAAGGCGATACGGGAAATCTTTAGAAAGGCCAAGGCTTCATCACCTTGCATAGTTGTGTTTGATGAGCTCGATTCCCTTGCAAGGCCAAGGGCGCATGAAGATGACGTATTAGGCAATGAGCGGGTTCTCAGTCAGATACTGACGGAAATGGATGATGCAGGAAGTGCTGGAGTGATAGTAGTTGGCATTACAAACAGGCCGGATCTAATCGACACTTCATTGTTGCGGCCAGGCAGACTAGACCAGATAGTCTATGTCGGACCCCCTGATGACAAGGCAAGGCTTGAGATACTGAGGATAACCTCACGGCCTATGCCACTTACAGACGACATACACCTGGAAGGGATAGCTCAATCCACTAAGAACTTTAGCGGAGCGGACTTGGTTGCTCTTTGTAGAGAAGCTGGTGTGCTAGCTCTCCAGAACAGGTCTGATGTCATCTCAAGTGCAAACTTTGCCAACGCGTTAAGACTCGTACGTCCATCAATAACAAAGGATGTAGAGGATTGGTACGAATCGATGAAGAAAAACATTACGTATGCCATGCCCAAGCCTATTGATAGGACCTTTTACGGTTAATCATAATACATGCACGTTATGAATAGGCTGTTCTGAGGTTCTTTAATTGCCTCTATCTATCAAGGTATCTGTCTTTGAGGTTTGCGATCAAACCATAAAAATACTTGCAACGGTTTTGTTAGCTTTGATATGGCCTGCTAAAAATGTTGTTAGAGATGAGTAAATAAGAAACAATTCGTTGCTGCAATTTTTTTATCTCAAAAGCAATTCTTTCTCCTTGAAAAAAAGCGAGCTAGTCAGCCAAGATATCCAGCAACAGTATTGTTTAGAAAATCTATTATATCAAAAATAAGATTAAGAGAAAGATTTGCCATCATACATTTTTCTTGAATATAAAAACAAAGGTAAAAACAAAGACTTTAGGTCTGCTCGGTCTGCTCGATTGGTTGTTTGCTCATCTTTGAGGAAAGGACTATTTGATAAGGATGGATGGATTTTTAGGAGCGGTGGCGGCCATGGTTATAATACTACTCCTAGCGCCATGACGACTCTCTTGACAGTATTTGTGGTATCTAACTTGTTGATATGGATAGCGATAGCCGAAATCCTTATCTATCTTAATGCATCTATTTTGAATTCGTCCGTTGTTAGGTCCTTCAAGGATAAATGACAATAATGAAATATCCAATTCGAAACCTTGTATATGAGAAGATCCGCCAAGCAGGCACGATGACAGATACTGATCTTATGAACGCACTACAAAAGGAGGGTCTCACACTTGCAGATTCTGACTTTAATAAGACTCTGATGGACCTCGAAATATACGGCCTTGTAAGGGTTTCCTGGGTATCTAAGGACAAGCGCAGAATCGAGCTGACAGCAGATTCCGAGACTCGTTCTTAACCGATAACAGGAAGAAGATGAATAGAAAACGGTGGCATTAGTGGATAGTAAAATAAGGCATCAAGTGCTAGCGCTATAAATATCACTACAAGATACGGTGCAGTGACCTTGTATGCTTTCCATGCAAATTCTGGCGTCGGGTTCTTAGTCAGCTTGTAGTGATAGGCTAGCATTAACGAGCCGGAAACCGCTGCAACTGCGGTGTATAGCAAGCCAAGTCCAAAAAATGCCAGAGCTACTGAATATGGCAACAGGATTGCGGTATTGATCATGATATAGCTTGCTGTCCTCTGATTTCCAATCAGCACAGGTAGCATCGGAACATTTACGCTTGCATACTCTTCTCTTGCCCTTATTGCAAGGCACCAAAAGTGGGGAGGCGTCCACATGAAAACGAGCCATCCTACCAAAAAGCCTAATAGATCAATCGATCCGGTTGCAGTGGCCCAGCCCGCCATAGAAGCGGCACTTCCTGCAAAACCCCCAATGACGATATTTGAGGCGTTAATACGCTTGAGCCAAGCTGTGTATATTATGACGTAAAAGAGGATCCCAATAGCAATCATTCCGGTGGCAACTGGATTAAGAGTAAAAAATGCAATGAGAATCGAAAGCGTGCATAGCGTAAACCCATATGCAAACACAGTCTTTGCGGAAAGCCTACCGTCAGGTATCGGTCGCTTTGCAGTCCGGTGCATTATCCTGTCAATATCTCTATCGTAATAGTGATTAAGAGCACTCGCTCCCATTGAAGCTAGAGCCCCTGCAAGAGTCAGAAAGCCTATCTGCCAAGCACTGACATCCCATGCAATGGCAGGAGTAGAATCAAACCTGGTAGCCGCCAAAAGTGAAGCAATAGCCGTTACTACAAGTACAACCACGATCCTTGGTTTTGACACTTCTACGTAGTCACGTACGGTCACAGGCTTAACTCGATCGAATTCTCCCCTTGCTCGCATTTAATTTATTCGTTCTCTAGAGGCTCAATATACGAAATGCTTCAAATTGGCCACTTGTAGCTTGAAGAACCTCATTATCTTTCGCTTTAATAATGCATGTTCACCATCTGATAAGCCACAAAAGCATTTCATGTTCTTCTTGTCTATGACGTGAGATTCAGCAAGCATATAGATCTTCGCTATTTTGTTGCGTGCCTGCTGAAGGTCATAATATTGACTAATCTGCTGAATGTTCTCAAGTATATCTAGCAGAGTCAAGGTGTTAAGCCAAGCATCCCAGACTGTATCGCTTTCGCTTATGTCGAAAAGGTCTGCTAAAGGCACGGCTCTTTGGTGCACTGCATGCACTCTTAAGACCTGGTATCAATAACTCTAGATTTGTGGTTTGTTTTAATGGACTAGAACCGTTGAGAGACCACATTGTGATACCAGTACTGCCTTCATTTCTGGATAAGAGGGACGACTGCATTTCGACCGACCTACTCTAATCGTATAAGAATCTTCACTTATTACCCTCCCGTCTGCTGCGAAATCTCATATCTGTGACTAATTGCTCAATGCGGTTCAATTACCGTACGTCCTACGAGCAAAAGACGCATTCCAGCAAAGATTTCAACTGGTGTCTAAGTAACTGAGGAAACGATTAAGTATACCAAACAGATCCCAATAAGCGTACAACAACATGACTGACTGGGACCTTATGACACCCGGTATTGGTCTCACTTCAATAGGGATCGTCGGTGTCGGAATTTCTCTTTCAGGCATTGCCAAGACATTCATCGACGGGATGCATGCCGTTACTCTTTTGACTATGTTTATCGGTATGATCTTTCTTGCGTCGGGCCTGTTCAAGGATGGCTTTCCGACCTCAGGTAGAGCCAAATCTGCTACATTTGTCACCCTGGGCTTCCTGGTCACTTTTGGTTTTGCTGCGGCCGTGACAGTAAGCACGCAGGTTCCAAGCATTTTTGCATACATTGGCCTCATGCTCATAATCTCCATCCCGGCAACCGTGCTTGCAGTCGCCTCCTACCGTGGAGTTCAGTACCTCAAGCCCATGGCAGTGATATTTATCAGCGCTGCCATCGTAGGTGGCACGACATTCTATGCATTTGGTCTCGTGACACCTAAGGCGCAGGTCCCTGCAGGTGAAGAACAGGAAGCGCCGCCTCCCGCCGAGGAACCAGCGGCTCGACCTGCGAACACAATCAGTGCAAGGATACTGCCAGGAGCTTCTGCGGAGGGCAACCCAGACTATGATCCTGATCCTCTTACAGTAAACCAAGGCGA
>JAICVG010000111.1 GCA_025935445.1 Nitrososphaera sp.
ACCGACCGGTGTAGAGAATGGCGATTGCTTGACTATCTCCGGATCTTCCTTTAGCTCAGTTGCTATCTTTTTTAGCGCTAGCACAAATCTATCCAGCGTTTCTTTGCTTTCTGTTTCCGTAGGCTCTATCATCAAAGCCTCTGGGACTATTAGCGGAAAGTAAATAGTGGGTGGATGGAAGCCATAGTCCATAAGCCTTTTTGCGATGTTCAGGGCGCTTTTTTCACCAAACCTCCTTGAGGACAAAACAAATTCATGGGCACATCGGCGGTCATAGGCTAGGTCAAAAGTGTCCTTTAGAAGCCCTTGGAGGTAATTGGCGTTTAATATCGCATGCTCTGATACCTTCCTTATCTTGGTGCCCCAAGAATGGATGTACGAATATGCCCTCACGTGCATGCCGAAGTTTCCGTAAAAGGACCGAACTCTGCCAACTGATTTTTTACAGGCATAGTCAAGAGAATATCCACTATCACGCTTTACCACTTGGGGTACCGGCAGATACTCTGAAAGGAATGATTTCACTCCAAGCACCCCTGCTCCAGGGCCGCCTCCTCCATGGGGGGTTGAAAATGTCTTGTGCAGGTTAAGATGGATCATGTCAAAGCCTTGGTCTCCCGGCCTGGTTATTCCTAAGAGTGCATTCATGTTTGCACCGTCGCAGTACATTAAAGTCCCGTTCTTATGTGCAAGGTCACTGATCTCGATAGTATTTTCATCGAAAAGTCCAAGGGTATTTGGATTTGTTAGCATAACAAGTGCCACTTCAGGACTAAGCGACTCCCTGTATCTGCGTATGTCCATGTTGCCACGTGGATCAGAGGGGATGGTGATTGTCTCTAGCTTGCACATTGAAGCTGTAGCAGGATTTGTGCCGTGCGCTGAATCCGGAATTATCGCTTTTGTCCTTTTTTCTCCCTTGTGCCTAAAGTATGCCTTTGCCATCATAACTCCTAAGAGTTCGCCCTGGGCCCCTGCAGAAGGCTGCATGGAGAATTCATCCATCCCTGTGATATCTTTCAGATACTCTTTCAACTCCCACATCAATTTTAGTGACCCTTGAGTGCACTCTTCAGGAGACAGAGGATGAAGGTTGCTGAACCCTTCCAATCTTGCAGCCTCTTCGTTTACCTTTGGATTATACTTCATGGTGCATGAGCCAAGTGGATAAAACCCAATATCAATGCCAAAGTTCATTCTTGATAGGTTTGTGTAATGTCTTACAACATCTACTTCGTTTACATTGGGAATATTCAGCTCTTTTCTGACAATGTCGCTTGGCAGGTCGATACAGACATCTTCTTCTTCTTCTTCCTGAACATGTCCCGTGTTTTTCTCTTCTTCATATTCAAATATTATTTTCATTCTTTCTTCAATCACCCGCTGCTGCGGCAGAAACGAAATCATCGATATCCTGCACAGAATTCATCTCAGTGCAGCAAATCAAAAGATTGTCTTCACCTAGATTAACTCCTCCCAGTATTCCTTTTTTGAGCAGCCTTGAAACAAGCTCTTCTGCAGACCCTGGAACCTTCACTACAAACTCATTGTAGAAGGGCTTGCTGTTCAAATTCCTAAAGTCAACTTTCTCCAGTTTCCCATTCAGAAGGTGTGCTCTGGCATAACTTAGTTTTGCAACCCTTGTCAAGCCGCTCGTGCCCATGAGTGCCAGATATATCGTTGCCGTCAGCGCCATTAGAGCCTGATTAGTTGTTATATTGCTTGTGGCTCTCTCCCTTCTGATATGCTGCTCCCGCGCCTGAAAGGTAAGTACAAAGCCCCTATTGCCTCTCGAATCTGTAGTCATGCCGCAGATCCTGCCGGGAAGTTTCTTTAACAAAAAGTCTTTGACAGCTATAAATCCAAGATAGGGGCCACCGAAGCTTAAAGGTATACCAAATGACTGCCCTTCTCCTGCCACAATATCAGCGCCATATTTTCCGGGAGGCTCTAGTATTGCAAGTGAAGTTGGCTCGACAATACAAGTAGTAAAGAGTGCGCTTACTCTATGCGCCTGTTCGGCTAGGTAATGCAGGTTTTCTACGTTACCATAGAAATCCGGATTTTGGGCGATTACGCAAGCAGTATTGTTATCTATTTTGTCAGTGAGTGTAAGTTCAGCACCTTCGCAGTATGTCTGCAATACTTCTAGATACTGAGGATGTAGCCCTTCCTTTACAAAAATACGGTCCCGTCCATTGTAAGAGCATGAAAGCAAGGCTGCCTCAGCCAAGGCAGATGCGCCTTCGTACAACGACGCATTTGCAACATCCATTCCAGTAAGAAGGCATATGAAGGATTGAAATTCATATATGGCCTGCAATGTTCCCTGGCTCATTTCTGCTTGGTAGGGCGTGTACCCTGTAAAGAGATCTCCTCTAGCCAACAGGTGGCTCACAGCTGATGGGATATAATGATTGTAAGCTCCTGCGCCTACAAAGCATCGTAAGACCTTGTTTGTATGGGCAAGACCTCTCATATGACGTACTAGCTCAAGCTCACTCTTTGGTTGAGGCAGATTGAGTTTGCCCGTCAAAGCAGGAATGAATTCTCTGACCAGATCATTTATGGAAGTCACTCCGATGGTGTTTAGCATTTCTTTTATGTCTTTTTCTGTTGCAGGTATGTAATCCATCGATTTCCGTTGCTCTTATTTTATTTCGCCAATATATCTGTCATACTTTTCCTTTGTCATTAAACCATCAAACTCTTCCATGTTTGATGGTTTAATCTTTGCGATCCAGCCCAAGTCGTACGGAGACTGGTTTATCATTTCCGGTTTTTCAATCAGCCCTTCGTTGACCTCTATGATCTCTCCGCTGATAGGAGCGTAAATGTCAGAAGACGCCTTTACTGAATCGACTATGGCCATAGTCTGTCCTTGCCTGAACACACCGCCAGGTTTTGGCAATTCTATAGAAACTATGTCTCCTAGTTGTTCTTGAGCAAAGTCAGAAATTCCAATTATTGCCACTCCATCGTTTATCTTAATCCACTCATGTTCCTTTGTGAATTTTAACTCTGGCACAATTCGTTTCTTTGTGGCAAAAAGATAAAACCTTATCTCTTTTCAGTTCTGCGCACGTCACAAAAAAACATTAATGCGCGGATGCAAAAAAGATTATTATCATCACACACAATTTATTTACGCTTATAGAACCTTGTGCTTGTTGTTTTTGCTTCATAGTGCTTACCTCCAATGTCAATATGAATTGATTGATCTTGCAAAACTTCAATAGGTACAAAGCAAAATCCGATGGATTTTCTAAGAGTAGGCGAAAAACTACCACTTGTCACAAAGCCAACTTTCATTCCTTTCATCAGAACTTTGTTGCCCTCCCTTGCTATCCTCCTCTTTTCCAAAACTTCAAAACCAACAAGCTTTCTTGATGGATGGCTATTGCTCAACACTTTTTTACCTATGAATTCTTGCTTTTTGCCAAAGCTGATCGTCCATTTCAAAGGAACTTCTAGTGGCGTGGTATTTTCATCCATGTCTTTTCCATAAAGCATCAGGCCGGCTTCAAGCCGTAGCGTATCCCGTGCGCCCAGACCCGTAGGCTTGATTCCAAATATTTTGTCATACTGCATCAATTTGGCCCAGATTTCTATTCTTGAAGAATCAAAGAATAATTCAAATCCGTCTTCTCCTGTATAACCAGTCCTCGATATCATGCATTCTATTCCATCAATATTTGCATCAACAATATGAAATGGCTTAACAGACTGCAGGTCAGTTTCTACCAATCTCTGCAGTAGATCAGATGCCCGCGGGCCCTGTATCGCGAGCAGGCCAGTTCTATCGCTTATGTCCTCGACATGTGCTGATTTTGAATGATTTGAAATCCACTCAAAATCTTTGCTCCTGTTTGAGGCATTGACTACAACTATATAGCGATCATGGGCAAGCCTGTAGGCAATTATGTCGTCAACTATGCCTCCATCTTCATAGCACATAGGAGAATACAGTGCTTGATGATCGGCCAGCTTTTCAAGGTCGTTTGTTACTAGCTTTTGCAGGCAGGCGAGAGATTGCTGACCTTTAATTTCAAATCGCCCCATATGCGAGACATCAAATAAGCCAACATTTGTCCTGACATTGACATGCTCGTCCATGATCCCAGAGTACTGAAGTGGCATCTCCCAACCATAAAAATTCACGATCTTTGCACCAAGCGACTTGTGAATATCATAGAAAGGAGTTCGCACTATCCCTCTAAGATGAATCCTTATTATTGAGCATATTGCTCTGATTAAAAGACGGATGAAGGAAAGGGGATGAAATGATGATAAGTAGACTTGAAAAAAAGCCCGAATGGCTTCGCATCAGGTTGCCTTCTGGGGAAAACTATGTAAAAGTCCGGCAGACCATCACTTCGCTGGGGCTTCACACGGTTTGCGAAGAAGCACGATGCCCAAACATTGGCGAATGCTGGGGAGGAGGAACGGCCACCATTATGATCATGGGAGACATATGCACAAGAGGGTGTAGGTTCTGCTCGGTGGATGGTGGCAGGCCACTGTATCTTGACCCCGACGAGCCGGAGAGGGTTGCTAAAGCGTTAAAAAAGTGGGCGTTGAGGTATGTTGTTATCACTTCAGTATGCAGAGACGATCTGCAGGATGGAGGAGCGAATCATATCGCAAAAACAATAAAGGCAGTCAAGGTACAGTGCCCTGAAACAATAATTGAGCCCCTCATCCCGGATTTTCATGGCAATCGCCATGCAATAGAAAAAGTGGCATACGCGGGACCGGAGGTCATAAGCCACAATATTGAAACTGTAGCCCGCCTTTCGCCGCTAATTAGAGATCCAAGAGCAAGCTATGAGCAATCATTGCGTGTACTAGAAATAATAAAAGAGATCGACTACAAAATCTATACCAAGTCTTCTATAATGCTTGGTCTTGGAGAGATGGAAGAGGAAGTTATGCTGGCAGCCAAGGATCTGAGGTCTGCAGGAGTCGACATAGTTTCAATTGGCCAGTACCTCCAGCCCACAAGCAGACACCTGCCAGTAAAAGAGTATATCACGCCAGAAAAATTTGATTCATACAGGAAAAGCATTGAAAAGATGGGATTTGCCTACGTGGTGGCAGGGCCATTTGTCCGAAGCTCCTACAAGGCAGGAGAATTGTTCATCAAAAACATGGTTTACAGACGACAGCAGAGCAGTAGCAGCAGATCTAATCCTAAACAAGATTAAAAAGATGAATAATGAGACTTCTGCGACGCATTAACCCTTCATGCCAGAAGCAAGCTCAGTTATCTTTTTTTCCCAAGAAGTGGCCTTGACTATGCCGCTTGCAACAAGTATGCCCTGAGAGCCAAGCTCCATTGCCTTAGCGACGTCACCCTTGTCTGTGATGCCTGCTCCGCAGATGACACTTGAG
>JAICVG010000189.1 GCA_025935445.1 Nitrososphaera sp.
AGAACATCTGGACCGAGTGCAGTGCAAATCTCTACACAGAGTGCACAGCCAATGCACCTTTGCTCATCTACATCAGGGAGTATAGCAATTGGCATCTATAATTCACTTAACGTCAATATCGTTCGAAACTATTTAAACCCTATGTATACTGCAAAACGCTGTTATAATATGTATATAGAAGAGCAGTGTAGAGTAATTAAATAATAAACAATGAATGAATGAAAAGAAAGGGAAAGCTTATTTTATTTTTTGGTCATTCTGAGCACATCTACTTGGCCACTGTGTAGCCAATCCTTCAGCTCATCATGCGTTGGCTTGGCGTCATGCTTGCCTGCCAAATGAAGATGCAGAAGAACATAGTTAATTTGGTTGAGTAAGGGCTTGTTTGATTCGTCACCTTTGCGAGCTTTTTGCTTCAAGTCAGCTGGAACAGTATTCCACCATTCTTCAAATTTTCTAACCATACCAACATTCTAAGAACTGAACTTATTAAGGGTTTTCGGTTTTGCAAAACACTGTTATAGAGCAGCAATCGCGATCTCTTATCGCAACCCATTAGAAATATAAGGATTGAGAAAAAAGAGCAAGCTTGTGCCCTTCGCAATTCATGAGCTGCATAGTGCGTATAGAGCCTACCGGCAGTTTCTGGATTGCAACCCGCCTCTCCATCATGCGCGCTACATCTTCCCCTTTTTTGAGGGTTCATATTTCGCATACCGTAAGGTAGATGTGCTTCGGACTGTAGAGATTGCAAAGGCAATTTCTGCTAATCCAAACTATGTCGATATCGGCTGCGGCTACGGCGACTTTCTCGATAAAGTGCGACAGCTGTTGCCGAATGCAAGGGGGATAGAAAAAGACGCAAGTATCTTTTATGCATTTCAGATTTCAAAGCCTGATTACATTAGCCTGATGCCCACCGAGGAATTATCTGAGTCAGTCGATATAGCATTTGTCGGCTGGATGGAGCCCGGGCAGGACTTTCGTAGGTTTGTAGCCAAATGTGCCAAGTGTGTTATTACAACCTTTGATACGGGTGGCCAATGTGGCATAAACTGTGCCTGCGAATATGAAGAATTTGGCTTCCAGAGGGTGGCATGGTGGAGGACGCCGTCGTGGATAGATGTAAACGGAGAGCTCATGAACCGTTACTATACGCCCTCACTTGACTCAGGCAAGAAGGAGCAGTTAGCAAAATTGCGCACCGCACACAACCTTTGGTATGTGTATGCAAAGCCAGAACTTACCGCCAAGATCAAGTCAGGCTTGCAATGGTGGTTGAAAAAAGTAGAAGATCCAAACGATAGGTTCGATTTTGAGTCTGTCCTTGATGAATGCGGCTTCCATTACATGGAGGAGCTGCCGGGACTTGCAAACAATAGGAAGGTGTGGGAAGTGAAGTTTGACTAAATGCCATTTAATCTTGAAGATCTGCGCAAGGCCAGGCGTGAGCTGGCGCAATTTGGTGCCAACACATTGTCATCAAACCATGACCGCTACATCTTTCCTTTTTTTAAAGGGTCTTACTTTGCATACAGGAAGGTCGATGTACTGCGCACCGTCGCTGTTGCAAAGGCAATCTCAAGTAATCCAAAATACCTCGATGTAGGATGTGGCTACGGAGATTTCCTAAAACAGGTGCGGAAGTTTATTCCTAACGCTGAAGGAATTGAAAAGGAAGCCGGGATTTTTTATGGTCTTGGCATCATAAAGCCAGATTATATTAGCATTGCCGACGCGCATTGGATAGACAAAAAATACGACCTTATTTTCGTGGGTTGGATGGAGCCGGGGCAGGACTTTCGCGATCCAATTGCGCGTAGCACTAATGTTATTATCACGACACTTGATCAGGGCATCAGCTTGGAATCTGAATTTGACGGTCATGGCTTCCAGAGGGTGGCATGGTGGAGAACGCCTTCATGGGAGGATGTCAATACGGAGATCATGAATCGGTATTATACAAAAATGCCAGACAGCAGGCGAACCGATCTTGCAAAGATGCGAGGAGCACACAACCTTTGGTATGTGTATGCAAAGCCACAAAAAGTCCGAAGCGTCAAAGCAGCACTCAAAATGCAGGTTGAAAAAGAATCACCTATCGATCATAGATATGACTTTGAATTCATACTTGATGAATGTGGATATGGCTATTTGCAAAAGCTGGAAAATCCTGCAATGCTAGAACCAATGTGGCAGGTGCAATGGAATTAGCAAGCTTTAAAGAGAGTATTGCCGACAGCTCTATATAGTAACAATAAATTGAAAGTTAAGGTTTTGGGAGCGGCAAAGGAAGTCGGCCGCTCGGCATTTCTCGTCAACTGTGACCATACCAACATACTGATGGACTATGGCGTCCTGCTCAAGCGTGAGCCCATTTTCCCAATGCACGTCAAGCCCAAGGAAGTTGATGCTGTAGTCATCACTCATGCACATCTTGATCACTCCGGCTTTGTTCCTTCCTTGTACCTGTCTGGCTCAACAAATATTCAGGCACTTGGCACTCTTCCAACTTTTGAGCTTTCTGAATTGCTTATTGAAGATATGATTAAGCTCTCTGGATTCTATCTACCGTTTGAATACATCGATGTTATGACGATGCTCAAGAGCTCCAAGAATCTGCAATATAGAGAACCCTACATGGTAAATAATGCCAAGGTGACGCTCCATGAATCAGGTCATGTCGTAGGTGGTGCAAGCATTGTAGTAGAACATGAAGGCAAGAAAGTGTTTTATAGTGGTGACATCAATACCCGTGGCTCAAAGCTTTTGCGACCTGCAGACCTTGACTTTGGCGAGATTGACATGATGATAATAGAGAGCACCTATTCGCAGTCAGAACAGCAACCCCGTGAAGAGGCTGAAAAGGAGCTCATTGAATTCGCATATGAAGTCATAGAGCGCGGTGGAACTCTTTTTGTCCCATCCTTTTCAGTTGAGCGCGCACAGGAAATAGCAACTGTGCTCAAGGCCTACAATTTCAAGCACAAGGTAGTGATGGACGGCATGGCTCTTAAAGCAAATCAAATAATGAGCCGCCACCCGGCATTCCTCAAGGATGCAGAAATGTTCAGACGCGCCATAGGAGAGGCCGAGTGGATACAGGGCTGGAGCAGGAGGCGCAAGGTAGTAGAGGAGCCATGCCTCATAATTTCGCCGGCAGGCATGCTGGTCGGAGGCTCTGCAATATTTTACACACAGCAGATAGCCAACAGCGAGAAGAATGGTATTGCGATTGTATCATACCAAGGTGAAGGGACACCTGGCAGAATGCTCCTAGAAAAGCGTGTTGCCAACTTTGATGGCAAGATAAGAAAATGCTACGCTGATGTTAAGCGCTTTGAATTTTCCGGTCACAATAGCAGGAGTGAGCTTTTTGAAATCTTGGATCGTGTCAAAGGCAACCCAAAGGTGCTGACTGTACATGGCGATGGCCCATCATGCGTTAAGTTTGCAGAAGAGATAAACGAAAAGTATGGCTACGAGGCGCATGCACCCGGCCAAGGCGAAGTGGTCGAGGTTTGATCATCAAAAATACTGACCCTTACAAGATGAAAAAATGTGTATCATGCAAGCGCGATATTGCACTAAATGTGAAATATTTCACCTACCCACTTTCCCTGCAGCAGATCTGCATAGATTGCGCAGAAAAACAGATACCAAAAACTATTGAATTATTGCAAAAAGACTTGGAAAAGATAAGAGAGGAAAAAGCTAGGTGCTGATCATATCTTCTTTTTTATCATAACTGCGGCATTTTAAATGCCGCTGCTTCTACCTTGCTTCTGGGCTGACCATTGATGCAGGCATTTTTTTGTAAGAACATTGCTCACACAAGATTGTGCCAAGAACCTAGGATATTGCCAGTCTCGTTTTCGAATTTGTCCCCATTTTGCCAACATTCTGCAGACACCTTGTGAAGAAGAATCTGCCAAGAATTTTGTCCCTCAACTTGAAGTTATTCTGTGAGTGAGGAGGTACATCAGCTATCCCGCCTGCGAGTGTTACTACTTGCTCAAAGATTGTGGCTGAATCACTTCATATATCA
>JAICVG010000018.1 GCA_025935445.1 Nitrososphaera sp.
AGACTTGTATCTTTTCCTCTATCGACTCCTCAAGCAAGTCTGGTTGATATTGTTCTTATTAACTCTGATAGCGGCTCCACAAACTCCTTTTCACGTTGCCCTTTCTAGCGCTAACATAGACATCATAACTTATTCTATAATAGAACACGTTAGGAAATAATATACTGCTTTGCTACAAACTCTTTTATGAACGATCTAACACTGATCGCGTAGAGAGGGTGCAAATGGACGGCGATCCGCAGTTTAAATGCAACATATGTGGCAACGGGGCCGACTTTGTAGTTCAACTTGAGCTTGTCAAGCAAAAAAGGCGATATGATGGTCTGCACTCTCAGCAGATGCCATTCTACCTCTGCAAGACCCATGAATACGTGTACAAAAAGATGCAACAGAATATAGACCTGAAAGATTATTTTCCAGAGACTATAAGGGAAAATCAGTAGATGCCTAAGAGAAACTTTAGCACGCTAGAAGAGTTTAAGACTCACATCCACAGAGAAGGAGCCTCACTCGTGGATTTTTCTGGTATCAAGGTACCTTGCATCCTGATGAGTTCGAAAAAATATGAACAAATACTGCACAACGCTTATGACAGAAAAGTCCGGGCAGATACGCTACTTGATATATTTTACGATGGGCAAAATGTATTTGTCGACATCCAAGTAAAGCTCCTCGAGACTGACTTCGAACAAAATTTTTTGCTATACGCTAATGACATGGTCGAGTTCTTTGAAGCGCTAGCAGAAAGCGGACTGCTTTCACTCGCGCCAGACTCACAAGACCACCCCAATTCACAAAATCTATTCATGATCCAGTTACCAAAAAAGAATGCTGCAGAGAGTGCACTTGAAATAATCAAAGCCAACTTGAAAAAGCAGAGTTAATAATGTCTATCGGGCAAATGAAAATGATGACGCAGTCGCACCGTAAAAAAAAGCAACAGGACGATCAGGGGGTCCCTCTTGAGATAGACACCCATTACCAGCTCTATGGCAAGCATGCATGGGAAATAGAATATGGCGATCGGTGCCCGACTTGCAACAAGCGGATAGACGAGTTTGGCTTTTGTGCATGCGGAAGTGCTCAATAAGACTCAGAAAAAGCACCCCGGTCAGAATCGCCCTCTAGAGGATTATTGTATTGTGCTTATATGAAATGTTAAACAACAACCAATGACGTGGCTTCTACTATTTGGACTATTGTCATGGTTGTGCTGGGCATAATAGTGCTGATAATCCTGCTAAGGGTACTCTTTGGGCTGATATAGAATATGCTGGACAAATTCATGGAGAAAATGATCGAAAGCGCGACATCTGCCTACATCCCTAAGGTCGAAGAGAAAGCCAAGGCAAGGAAAGCAGAGTTAGAAGAGATGAAGGTCAAGGTCAGAGCTAAGCCTGAGCAGGTAGAAGAGTGGTTTGACAAGGAGATAGATAAGCTACAGAACATCGACATAAAGGAGATCATGAAAAATGCGACGGCCGGGATTTGAACCCGGGTTACCAGATTGGCAATCTGATGTCCTAGACCAAACTGGACGACCGTCGCCCGGAAACTATCGACACTATGAGGTTATTTAAAGCGTACGTGTCTACAGGAGCAGTATTATCGTAGTGTAACCTCTACTCTCAGTGACATACTCCCCGTCGACTTCTTCCACCACGGCTGTAAGAGAAATGAGATCATGGCTCTGACAGTTTTTGGCATCAATTATGATATAGTCATCTAGAATGTCGGCGCCTTTCATGCTCTCTTTGCTTATAGAGAATCTAACTGGCGAGCTGGAATTTATGAGTAACAATTGATTTTTCTGGTAGTTGCCAATCCGCGCAAGCCTGCCAGGTCTTGGGGTTGCCTTGATGTTAGCGTGTACTTCGCCTACAGGGTGAGTTGTGAAGCGACTCATCCTGTTTACTAGGACATCGAACTGGAAAGGATAGCCTGCAGTGTTTTCTGCCATCTTGTTAACGCCGTCATTCATCACAATGTCAACCTTTTTGATGGTAGTGCCATATTTTACAATCCAGTCGTTAGTGGTCTTGACGATGCGGTTTATTGTTTCCTTTCTTCTTGCAGTTTCCTGCTCGCCCAACTGATATCGCTCAATCCAGTCCACATAGTCACGGCTAATGTCTGTAATGAACTCGCTACACGTATTTTGATAGTCCTCTATACTGGTAGCCCTTTCAGAACTTGAATCAGTTGCAAACATCTTGGATATTATTAATGCAGCATGCCGATTAAAAAAGGTGAATTTATAGTGTTACCTACTGAGTAGCTCTGCCATCTTCTTTGCATGGTACGTAATTATCATGTTGGCGCCAGCTCGTTTTATAGATGTTATGAACTCGGTCATGACCGAGTTTTCGTCAATCCAGCCCTTTATAGCAGCTGCTTTGATCAGCGCATACTCTCCAGACACACTGTAAGCACATATAGGGACATATGTAGTCTGCCTAGCAGTGTACACAAGATCGAGGTATGGTATGGCGGGCTTAATCATGACAATGTCAACACCCTCTGCAATATCTGTCTCTATTTCACGCATAGCTTCCCTTGCATTTGAGAAAGGCATCTGGTATGTGCGTCTGTCGCCAAATTCGGGTGCTGAATAAGCTGCATCGCGGAATGGAGCGTAAAGCGGGGATGCCTGCTTGGCCGAGTATCCCATTATTGCCACCTCCGCAAATCCAGCATTGTCTAAGGCAGTACGCAATGCTTGAACCTGACCGTCCATCATTGCAGAAGGTGCCACAATATCTGCACCGGCTCTCGCGTGGCTGACAGCCACCTTTGCCAAAGCGTCAATGGTCTTGTCATTGTCTATCTTTTTGTTTACTACAAGACCACAATGCCCGTGAGAAGTATATTGGCACAGGCAAACATCGGTAATTATCGCCACTTTGCTACCAAACTGCTTGCGCAAGAGCTCAATTGACTTCTGCACGATGCCGCCGCCGTCAAATGCTGATTTTGCATTTGCGTCCTTTTGCAAAGGCAAGCCGAATAGGATGATTGCGCTGATACCAAGCTCCATTATGCGATCAACCTCAACAACAAGTTTGGAGAGTGGCATGCGCTGGATGTCTGGCATTGAGGGTATCTGTTGTGTCTTCTTTAATCCTTCCTGAACGAAGATCGGTGATATTAGATCTTTTGGCGAAAGGCGTGTCTCTTGCAGCAGATCCCTCACTGCACCCGTTGTCCTTAGACGGCGAAGTCTTACATTTGGAAAAGAATTAATGCTGCTGTTGATCTTGGTTTTCTTCATACTTGAACAACTTGGCCACTATTTTCATCAGCTCTTCATTGCCGCCTTCCTCTATCTCTTTTCGCAGATTATTCATAGGGATTGATAGGACGCCCTCAACAATGGCATAGGAAAGCTGCTCTATGACCTTGGCTTCCTCCGGTGCCATCTTTTTTCCAACCATAGTAAAGGCCTTTTTCAATTCTCGCTCCCTTATCGTATCAACATTCCTGAACACTGCCATCACAATGGGCTCAACCTTCATTCTCTTGATGACTGTGTCAAACGATTTCATTTCGTCGTTTATCAGCTTCTCGGCAGAATTGACCTCCTTCATACGGGAGCGCATATTCTTACCAACGAGCTCAGCGATCTGATCCATGTTTATTAGTTTGACGCCGCGGATAGTTGCGACTCTTTCGTCCACTGTCCTTGGATTGGACAGATCAAAGATCATCATACTACTCCTGCCCTTTCTTTTCGTCATCGCATTTTCTATCCTTTCGTAAGTGATTAGATGGTAGGGAGCCGTAGTTGCCGTAAATATCACGTCGACTATTCGTAGCATTTCTAGAGCGGTGTCAAAAGCGATCGGAATCCCTGCGACAGTATCCGCAAATGCGTGTGCCCTTTCAGGAACTCTGCTTGCTATCATAAAATTGACATCACGCCTTTTGAGCACCTTTGCCACAAGGCTTGCAGCTTCTCCAGTACCTATCAATAGAACAGTCTTGTTTTTTAAGTCATCAAAGTATTCTTCGGCAAGGTTCACAGCTACCGATGCAATTGAAACGTTGCCCTTGTTTATACCAGTGGCAGCCCTAATCCTGCTTCCTGCCTTTAGAGCTCTATCAAATACGACCGACAGGTTGGCGCTTGCATAGCAATGAGCGCGTGAAAACTCAAACGCCCGCCTCACTTGGCCCAAAATCTGGTCTTCGCCTACAACCAGCGACTCAAGGCCTGAGGCAAGCCTCATCAGGTGCACAATTGCGTCCTTGCCTCTATTGATCTCTATGCTGTCTAAGTCCTTTTCTGACAGCCCCGCGGAGGAAACCCACTCCTCAAGGAGCTTGTGCTCATCGGGGTCTTTTGCTGCACCAAAAATTTCAACCCTGTTACATGTCTGCAAAATGACACATTCGTCAAAGCCTGCCCTCTCAATAAAGACCTTATGTGCCTTATCAATATCTTTGAACGTGAACTTTTCCAGCAGATGCATGGGAGCATTGCGATAGGTAACCCTTGCGTTGACGATCCGAGCTAGACCGACTCCTGTTTCTGGTGTCGTTTTGACAGTTGCTGTCATGTTCTGTCTTTTTTCTCCCATTTCTGTAATAGCTCTAACGTGGCGCTTTTAGCATCTTCAATCTTGTCTTCCTTAATAAGGTTCTGGATTTCTCTGTTTTTTATCACGGAATAGAGGAACTCTTTACGCTCGCCTACTGTCTTAATGTGCGGTCGTGCTGCTTGCCGAGCAAATTCTTGAAGCCTGGCGTTTTCAATATCTGCCTTCTTGATTATCCTGCGCAGTACCCGCTCTGCCTTTATCCTAATTTTTCGCGCCATTAGAGGGCTCCTGCCAGAAGTTGAAATTGCCACCTGCACTATCCCCTCAATGTTGACAATGGAAGCATAGGAAAAGTCGCTTACAGCCGGATCGTCTGCAGCGTAAACAAATGCCTTTATCGATCGACCCTTTTCTATGATCTTGCGATTGAGCTCTCTGTCATTGGTTGCCGCTAGCACCAAAAATGCATCACTGTAATTGTCAAGTATATTGGCGTCACGGAGCTTTGCCTTGACGAGCTTGATCTTGCCTAGAGCAGCCTGATCAATCAAAAAGCGGTTAGCCCTGTTACTTATTACCGTTATTTTGCAATCTTGGCCCAAGAGTCCGCGGACTTTTCTGATGCCCTCAGTTCCACCCCCTATAACTACTGCATGTTTACCCTTTATGTTCAGGTCGACAATCAACTATAACACCAGAAAGTTAAACAATGAATTTGGCTACATTTCTTTATTTAATCGTTCAGTTCTATGCAGCAATTTGCCTAATAGGCTAACCTTTTGAGGTAGTTTGCGTCAACGGTTACCGGTATTTGGTATGGTGAATCAAGCAGAACAACTGTTGCTTCCTGCTTTTCATAGTCTACGCGGGTTATCTTGGCCTTCATAGATTTGAATGGGCCCGCAATCACTTCAACAGTATCATTTGTACTAAGCTCTGATACTACAGGCTTCTTCACTAGGTATCCTTCTATGTCCTTGAAAGGCAGATCGCCCCTAATCTGGCCGCGGACATGCCTTATTCCTGCAAGTGCCTCATATGCAACATTGGAATCCGGCGCCTCCACAATGATGTAACCCTTAAAGCTGTCAAGCACAATGATAGAGCGAATTAATAATTTCTTGGCATTCGCCCTTGTCTGTAGTAGATTTGCAACTACCCGTTCCTGACCTCCCGTCGTGCGGATAGCAAAGAACTTGGAGTCAGTTGAGGATTGTATACCCTCCTGGTTTGGTTGTGGTGCTACCGCGGAGGAAACAGAAGGTGAATCTGCACGTCCCTCGACAGTTGAAGCCAGATCCTCCTGTTCAGTTTCTGATCTTGGCTTCTCGATTTGAGATTCTCCGGAGCTTGCATTAGTATGCTGTTCGGAGGTTCCTTGTGGTTCTACAAAATTAGGATTCTCATTAATATAATGTTCAAATTCAATTTCCTCTTGAGCCTTCTCATCTTCTTGGGCCTCTTCGATTCTATTATTCATCTTGTTTACTATGCAAAGGTCCGATGCATTTTATAAATTTACTCAGGCAGAACCATAATGAAATAGTAATTCTTACACAGAGGATCCAGTGTCTTCTTATAGATATTACATTGCTAACCCTACTAACACGTACGGCTGTTCCTTGATTCCTAGTGGTTCGCAATTCTGCTGTTTAAATCCTAAGAAGGGTCTTACTTTTTGGCTAGCATGTCTTTATATCTCTCTTGTGTAATTTATTGCAAGATACGTTGCACCATCTTATCATGATATTTAAAACCTTTGAATTTCTTACATATGTAATCATTCATTATAATGAAGGCACACGCGCACACACTCATATATCAGCATGATAGGAACAACTGAATTCTCAAATATTGAAAGCTTAGTAATTTCAAAATGTCCTTTCACACTATTTCTGTCTAGTTTCCGCAAGCGAACCTAAGCTGTTATATCCTACTTGAGGGAGCATGCAGGCCTAAAAGATTTTTAATCTACAACATCCTAGCCTTGTTTTGTAATGTGCTTATTTTCGACGTGCTTCTTTTTAATTATTAAAAGCAATGAATATTATAGTCCTTGATTATCGTCGACATTTTCGTAATAGAATAGTTGTTCCCTCAGTTGTAGCTTCACAGTCTTGATCATCCGCGTTCATTTCTTCTAAGACAAATTTGTTGTGTCATCATCAGCAATCACCAATGTCTCCTCGTTCTTGGATTACAGTGCGGCTGGAGACTTCAGGGCTTTGAGGTGTTCTCATCTGTTCTTTTGCCTACTTTACTGCCACGACAGGACAAGGCTAAAATTAGTACTGTCTGTAGACGCTGTAAGTTGAACGATCACTGTGCCCTGGTGACCTCTGTTCATGACATGGCAGGCACGACGATGAGCCGCTATCTGATAAGAAACGCAGAATTTGCAAGTGAGAGTAAGAGAGGAGACGCCGACGGCGAGTCATACCGGTCGCTGCGCCACAAAAATATCCAGCTTTATATTTTCTCTGGCAATTTGCTTACCTTGGAAAACATTAACGATGTATATTCACGCGCCGATGTGTTTATTTTCCTTTCAAAGCATAAGTCGCACAGCTCAATTCCAACGCTCACGTGTCACTTCACCGGCAATTTTTCTGCAGACAACTCTTATGGTGGCAATCCTCGACAGATAGCAATCTCATACCCCAGCCTGCAGAAAGCATATCTAAAGGCCATAACCGCTGCTGCGAGAAAAAAGGTTCCAGAATATGAGGTTATAATAGAAGCAACACATCACGGACCCACATCACTCAATAAGCCTGTATTATTTGTGGAGTTGGGATCGTCGGAAAAGCAGTGGGCCGACGAAAACGCGGCAGCGGTCATATGTGATACCCTGCTTGATATACTTCACAAAGGGTTTGAGCACTGCCAAAATGTAGGCATAGCACTTGGAGGCACGCACTATCCAAAAAAGTTTAACAAACTCTTACTCGAGTCAAAGTTTGGTCTTGCAGCAGTGGCGTCAAAGCACAATCTTGAAGCAATTGATGATGCGATGTTAAAGCAGATGGTTGAAAAGAGCGTAGAGAAGGTGACACATATTGTACTAGACAACAAAGGGTTGGGAAGGGAGAAGGATCGGATACTCAAAATCGTCGAGAAGACCCCTCTCGAACTTTACAAGATCTAAACGCGGCATGTTAAATACTTGCCTGCCTCAGATATCTTATGAAACTGCGGCCACTAAAAGCAAGCCACGTCTATGACATAGTGACTCAAATTCCAGAAGGCAAAGTCACAACTTATGGTGACATTGCTAGGGCTCTTGGACATCCCCGCGCATCCCGTGTGATTGGAAGGATTTTGAACAAGAACCCAAATCCACTTGTGACTCCATGTCATAGAGTCATCAAGTCAGATGGCAATATAGGCGGCTATGCTTTTGGCAAGGTAAGAAAAAAAGAATTGCTAAAGAAAGAAGGCCTGTGCTTTATTGGCGACAGTACCGCAGAGTTTGAGAAATACAGAATTCCGTTTCAGAAATTGCGCTATGAGGACTTGGCCTCTTTTACGAGCTCTCGTAGATGAGCAAGTGATCTCACCTGACCACCATTGACCTTCTTGTAGAGGTGCCAGTACATATCGTTGGTAATGTCCTTTCTTTCCTTGATCACTTTTAAATGGTAACGCAAAGACCTTGTCTTCACCACATAGACCTCTTTCTTGCCAACCCTTGCAGTCTTCTTACCCTTCTTTGAGCCTGGGCCCTTGCCATGAACCTTCCAGACAGACCGTTTCTTGATTGCTCTACCTCTTGAGCTTCCCTTAGGTTGGACTGTCCAAATTGCGCCGCTCTTGACAAGTGAGCGTATATTCTCTCTAGTGATCGAGTCGGCGATGTCTTCAAGTCTATCGGGCTCAAAGCGAACTCTGTTGGCTCCTACACTGAGAATCCTTGCTACCAGCTCGCGCTTTTTTGCAATGTTGACTACCATGTTACTCTTTTTTCTTCTCCTTTTCTTTTTGCATTTTAGATATTAGGTTACTGGGATTGAGCACCTTGATACCAAGTTCGACAGCCTTGTTAATTATCTCAATCTTCTTCTTCTTTCCGACGGTGTGGCCAATCCTTGCTGCGTCCTTTTTCGGATCAAGCTTAGCCAACTCGGCGGTGTTATGAACAAGGTTATCGCTATATCCAGATGGGTGAAGACCTCTTGCTGCTCTCGGGCCCCTATAGCCGACCTTGACAATGGCTGGCATCCCTGACTTTTGCTTTCTCATCTTATTGTCTTTGCCCTTAGGCTTCCTCCAGTTTTCGGCAAGCCTATCGTACCTCCAGCTCTCTTGTCTGATGAACCTGGGTCTTCTTTGTGCAACCTTTCTTCTGGCTGCGAGCAATTCCTCGTTAATCACCATGGTTTTACTTAGAAGACTTTTATCCGATTACAATAAATATGTTACTCGTTTCCTGTATCTTAAATAAGAGACAAGAAGAGTGTATATGATCGCATACTACAATGATGCTTTATTTGACAGTGCACTCAAATTAGGATACATTGTGACTATCCTTACAAGCTGTTGCAAACCGCTTAAACTATGCACGAGTTCTAACTTATCTACACTAATAGAGCGCAGATGATTCCGCGTTGACGAAAGAGCTTGCTCTGCTAGAGTTTGTCTAACTCTAGGAATCTCAAATATAGCACCATCTTCTTCTTCGGCATGATATATCATGAGCTCTTGCTGTAGCAGTAATCGGCCACCAGCACGATCGCCCAGCTCAAGACTTTTCGATTTTGAAGACGAATTTCATGAGATGAAACAACTATATCGTATATTGTTGTTGTTGGATTTGTATCAAAGGAGCCTTGAGAGAAGACGATTCTGGTGAATAATACGTGGCAGAAAGCTATGTAAGCTTTAGGGGTACAAATGGTGATAGCACATCGCATATACCAGAGGACCTTTTGCACTTTATACGACGCGATACATACTCGCTTTTAGTAAAGGGATTTGCTGGAACTGGCAAGACCACGCTTGCACTTACTATCTTAAATGTGCTTGGAGTCAAGAACAATTTCTTCTATATCTCGACGAGAATATCACCAAAGCAGCTCTTCCAATACTACCCGTGGCTGAAGGACCTTATTGTCCAGTCTAGGCCTAGAGGTGCAAGCCTAGCCAGAGATCATGAAGTGATGTCGAGTTTTGAGGATGCAAGGCTAGACGAACCCGAGTCCCTCTTTGAGCGCATTACAAACCAGCTGATGGACATCAAGTCCCCTATAATTATAATCGACAGCTGGGACGCAA
>JAICVG010000246.1 GCA_025935445.1 Nitrososphaera sp.
AAGAATTGGCACATGGGATTCGGGATGAGGGTTGCAGTCTGGGCATTCCTCAAAGCAGAGTCTACCGTCACTTTCAACTGCCAATATCAATGCCGTTCCCTTGCAGGTCTGGCAAACAAACAAATCGCTTAACTCACGTTATGATATTAGAGTGCAGCTAACATAAAGCTTTTTTGGTTTAAACTGGAGAGTTATATAATAATCTTATAAGACATTATCTGATATATTTCACTAAAATATTAGTCTCATATCAATACGCTGATAGCGCCACTTGATAACAGTTGGGGCAGGCTATTCTCTGACAACTGCTCATTGTATATACACTCACAATATAAGACCGTTAAAACATAGACAAGGGCCTGCCAAACTGTGACATTTATCTGCTGAAGCACTTGCATGAGAAGGCAAAAATATGTTGTTAATTCTTCTCCATGATCGCAGTCTTGAAAGGGGCTATATCGATTTCCTTCTTGACTTACCAAGTTCTTTGATCCATCTGATTTCAACTAAAGGCCTTTTGTATTCATATATATTAGCAGGTTCGTCATCTGAATATGCAATAGCTCTCAGGCTATAACAAACAAGCTTCAAAAAAGATCATATGCTACAATACTTCGGGCGATTTATGGGCGTCTGTATAGACCTTCTGGCTTTTTCAGTTTTGCTAGCCTATTTTTCTTTAAATATTTTAAGCTTCCCCATTCCTTCAGGGCTTACAACTAAACGGTCTTTCATCCTCTTGAGATAATCTGCCAAATACTCCTCGGCTTCTTTGCGCGTCTCAAACTTGGCTTCGCCTCTGAATGAGCCGTTCTTGTCTATAAGGCTCACCGCGCTCCATAAGCCGTTCCTGCCAAGCCTCTTGACCACAAACATAGTATGACCTATGCTACTACATGCCGCACATATTTAAGACAACAGTTTGTGCTCAAATTGGCATCCCTGTCAAATGTCTTTTGCTGTTAGTCTGGCTCACCGCACCAGCAGCTTAATTAAAAACTTCTATATGTTATACACCGACTTGACAAATTCAGAAGCCAGGTTTACGATAAACGTCAGGGAGGGAATGGTTGAACTTGAAGGCAAAGAGAGCTTTGTCGATAAGCACCTTGAAAAATTTGAAGAAATTTTTAAGATGGCGGTAAAGGAAGCGATAACCCGCGGCGTAGAGCAAAGCCTAGAACTAAAAGCGCAGTCGGCCCAAGCTGCACTTCCTGCGGAACTAGCTGAACAAAAAGAACCTTCATCTGTGATTGAGCAGTCTCTTCCGCAACCTCACAAGTCAAACGGCAGCGCCACTAAGCATTCTGCTAGACCAGCAATAATAATACACCCAATACCTGTCGACCTAAAGGCAAATGAAAGCAAGATTGGCCTCCGTGAATTCTACGCGGACAAAAAGCCGGCCAACCACTACGAAAAAACTGCTGTCTTTGTTTACTATCTGACAAAGTTCAATAACCAGCAGGAAGTCAAGTTCGGTGAGATCCTATCATGCTATGACGAGGTAAATGAAAAGAAGCCCAGTATCGCCGACATTGTAAAGAACTCGATCCGATATAAGGGGTGGCTTGATCAAGGCTCAGAAAAGTACAGTGCATTACTTACTATCTCAGGAGAGAACTTTGTAAAATTTGATCTCCCAGCTCAAAACGGAAAGACAGAACAACAACATCCAACGGTCACTAATAACTAGGCACGCCACCAATCAAATCCAACGAAATCTACTTTTTTCTGTTTTACTTTTGGGATCGCTAAAATGAATTGCTTTTTTACGGTAGTTGCAAGCCTGCCAGCCAGAACGATGCCGGTTGCAGCAAGGTTGTCTGTGGTCCTAAAGACCTGCACTAGGTACGGTGCATGGTCAATCCCTGGTCCCTGTTCATAAACTGCAAAGTCGCATCCGAATTTGACCCCCGGGGTAACAATGTAGCCCTTGTCACGCAGGTTATGATAAACGAGGTAGTTAGCATCAAAGTCGACGTACTGCTCTTTGCATATCCTTTTTATTTTGGCAAAAGGAACAGGTTTGCCGTCAATATCAAATACTTGCAACTTATTCTTCTCGACAAGGTAGCATCCTTCTATTAGGTCAAGTACGAGTGGAGCGTCAAATTCCGTACCTTTCGGCTTCAGGATTCCAAGCGGCTTACCATAATAGCCACTGCCAAAAAGTGACCTTGAGTGCGAAACGTCCCAGATTACTATCCGGTTTTCAACCAGCCTGCCACTGATCATTTCTTACATGCTCAGGGCAAGAATTGTGAAGGAGTCAGACGCTTCCTGACATTTGTCTACCATGCCCTCGATGCCTTCAACTGCGTCTTTGAGAAGCAACAGATCCTTGATACTTGAAATTTCGTTGAGTGCCTTGACGATAACAGCCCTGTGTTTTACATCCACTTGACGCTCAAGAGTTTGAACATCTCGAGCAATGTCTATTGCGTTTGGAGGATTGATTGAAAGGGCCCGGCCCATTTCATTTAACTTGAAAATGGTGTCTACAACCATACCGACGAGTTGGTTTAGGTCGCTGTCAAATGAAGCCTTTTTTATAGTCATTGGTTTCATATTGGCAAGTCTAAAGGCAACGCCGCTGATGTAGCCGGCAATATCGTCGATAATATAAGCAGTTCTTAAGATATCTTCCCTGTTTGCCATGAGGCTGCCTATCTCGGCAACGTCGCGAGTTATGTTCCTACAGAGGTTCTCGACCTCTTCCTCGGTCTTTGTCATACGTTCAAGACACTGGTGAGTATTCATTTCATCGCCTTTGATGAGTGATGTGGTCAGAATTGATAAATCCCTTGAAGAGTTCAAGATTTTTGTGATTTCATCCTGCAAAATCGCCAGCGCCTTCCTTTTGGCCTGGACCTCTAGTTCCCCGCGGTACATAAAGCCAAAATACCCTCTCAGGCTAATAATCCTATCGCTGCTAAGCACATATTTATGGGTACGATCCCCAGTCCCGTTTTATCGACTGCAAAATCTTTTGTCATGTTCCCATGCTGTCTTATCGTTGTAGTATAGTAGTACTACTTCTCGTTATTGTCGTTGTTGTTGTTTTTTGTTTCATATTATCGACAAAAAGAACTTCAAAAGCCACCGAATATCTCTGTTAAGAAAGTAAGTGACTTGCAGAGGCTAAAGAAGTCCTGAACAATCTGTAATGGGTTTCTGCCTCATCAAATACGCAAGCAAAAGATTGTATCTCTGGGGCAGGCTAGGTTCCATAGAGTGGGAGATTGAACCCATAGTCGAAACTTTAGAAAGCCTCCTTCAAATGATCGAAGAGAAGAAAGGAGATAAGTCACACCAA
>JAICVG010000010.1 GCA_025935445.1 Nitrososphaera sp.
GGATTGGAAAGTTAAAAAATAATTTGCCTATGATATGACCCATTATCTAACAGATCATAAGCTAGGATATGACCATACAAGTGCGTGCAAGCCAAAGCACGTTCATAAGAGAGGCATTTCCTCTATAGATACCTGATGAATGGTGTCGGCAGAAGCCATAGAAGCAAAAAATCCCAAGGCGAAAAAGTTAATCATTACGGCAGATATATTTGGAGAATAACAATCTCTGACTGGTAAGGATTACTAATATTTTCTCAGGTAACAAACATTATATTACTACTAAAATTTTCAAGCTTCGTGCAAGTCAGCGGCAAGGTGCTAGTTTGTGATTCTATTGATCAGGTAGGGATCGACAGCATGAAGCGCGCAGGGCTCACAGTCCACTATAAGCCTGACATCAGGCCAGCCGAGCTGGTTTCCTCAGTTAAGGATTACGATGTTCTAGTTGTAAGAAGCAGAACTAAGGTCACAGAGGAAGTTGTTGACGCTGCTATCCAAGCAAAGATAATTGCACGCGTAGGAGTCGGCCTCGATAATATCGACGTCAAGGCTGCTGAAACGAAAAATATTAGAGTAATTAACGCGCCTGAAGCCGCTTCTATAGCAGTGGGCGAGCTTGTTATCGGACTCATGATATCTCTTGCAAGGAGCATACCAAAGGCAGATGCAGAGACCAAACGCGGCAACTGGATCAAAAAAGACCTAATGGGCACACAATTGTCAGGCAAGTACCTTGGCATTGTGGGTGTTGGAAACATAGGGCGCAACATCGGTAGGATGGCAAAAGCGCTGCGTATGAACTTAGTAGGCTACGACCCATACCCAATTAATCGGGAATTCATCAGCGAAACTGGCATGATAGTCACTGATTTGAATACACTTCTTGAAAGCGCCGACTTTGTAACATGCCACGTACCAGCAACTCCGGAAACAAAGCATATGTTTAATTCAGAGAGGCTAGCCAAAATGAAACCAACAGCGTACCTGATTAACACTTCAAGAGGCGACGTAATTGATGAAAATGCACTTTATGAAGTGCTAAAGAGTGACAAGCTTGCAGGCGCAGCACTTGATGTCTTTGAGGTGGAACCGCCGGCCAACAAGCAGCTAATGAATCTGACAAATCTTGTATGCACGCCGCACATTGGCGCGCAGACAAAAGAAGCACAGGAGCTTGCCTCCAGGGTTATTGCAGAAAAGGTGATTCAAATTTTGCGTGGCGTAATATGACATATAAAGGGGCCGAAATCAGGAGAAGTGATATAATGCGCAGCTACATGGCTCAAACGTGGCATCGGATGTGGAACGAGAATTCCGATGAGCTCAAATCCAAGACAGTTGCCTGGAGAGCAGAGCCAACCATCCACAGGATAGAGAGACCAAGCAGGCTTGACCGAGCTAGAAGATTGGGCTATAAGGCAAAACAGGGCATCATTATCGTCCGAGCTCGTGTGGGTAGAGGTGGCATGAGAAAGCAGCGCCCAGTTTCAGGTAGAAGGCCTAAACACATAGGTGTTGTACGCATCAAGCAGGACATAAGCATGCGCAGGGTTGCTGAGCGAAGAGTAGGCGAAAAGTTCCCAAACCTTGAAGTGCTTGGCTCATACTTTCTCCACAAGGACGGCATGAACATCTGGTACGAAGTCATCCTTGTAGACCCATCTCATCCAGCCATTTCCAAAGACAGGGAGATGAGAGGCAAGCTTAAGGCATTTGCAAAGTAAAGAAAGATGACAACGGTGAAGGTTTAAAGTATTCCAAAAGAATTAACTCTTTACTATCAGAGCTAATTGTACTCATAATTTGGTATATAAGAAACGTTCAAGCTTGTCCATTGCTTTTTCAAGCATTTCTTCTGGAGGCAGATAGACGATCCTGAAGTGACCTGACCCATAGGTAGAGCCAAAGCCGGAACCGTGCACAGTTAGCACGCCGGTGTTATTGAGTAGGTCGATTACAAAGTGCTGATCGTCCTTCCAGCGGCCTTTAGTGTTGATCTGTGGAAAAATATAAAATGCCCCACGCGGAACTTTGCATTGTATCCCCATTGCGTTGAGGCGCTTGACCACATAATCGCGCCTTTTTCTCAGCTTATCAACCATTGTGAATATATGTGCCTGAGATCCCCGAAGCGCTTGCACTGCTGCTATCTGGACAGGCAGATTGGCCGCTATACGCACTCTTGCAAGCTTGGGTATATCCTCACGCAATCCTCCAAGCTTTTTAGAGCTACTGTTCAGACAGATATAGCCGCAGCGCCAGCCAGTCATCAGATAGGCCTTTGAAAAGCCGTTGAGCAAGATAACAGGGGCATCTTTGGCCACCTTGCCTATGCCAGTGAAATGGGAGTCAAAAACTATTTTGTCGTATATTTCATCGCAAATGACATAAAGATCATGTTCGGTGGCAATGTCTATCAACTGTTGAAGGCTCTTTTGATCGAAGACTTCACCTGTAGGGTTGTTTGGACTAATGATACATAGTGCTCGCGAGCTCGGGGTTATCTTGCTCCGTAGATCTTCAAGGTTTGGCCTTCCATCTTCATGAAGCTTGAATTCAACAGGCTTGCCGCCATAAAATTTTGAGTATGAAGCATACGGGGGATAATAGGGACCGGGCATCAACACTTCAGCGCCGGGGTCAACGATAGAAGCCATCGTCATGTCAAGTCCTTCAGATACTCCATTGGTGACAATGATGTCTTCTACTGTAACGTTGAACCCTTTTTCAGACTCTTTTTCCATGATTGCTTGCCGCAGCTCGGGTAGCCCTTCAGAATCAGTATAATAATTCTCATCATGCATGACGGCATCTACAAGGGCTCTCTTGATGTGGTCAGGTGTCTTGAAGTCGAACCTGACAGGATCTCCTATGTTAAGGTAGATTATCTCCTTGCCGGATGCCTGGTATTTGCGGGCATAAGTGATAATGTCGCGGATAGCGTACTCTACCCCGTGTGTCCTATCTGATACCTTCAACTTAAAACCTAGGAAATGTGACTGAGATAAAATGTTATGTCTTCACAAATAATTTACTCTTTGCATGAATCTAGGCATAAATTTAAAGCCTCTCAGAGATGTCTGCTCCTTGCAAATGGTCGCTAATTATGATGAAGTAATGAAATTGGCGCTGGAGCGAGGGTTCTATTTTCCAAGTTGTGAGATTTACTCAGATGCGCCTGCTGGCTTTTGGGAATACGGGCCCAGAGGAGTCAATATGAAAAACAAGTTTATCGAACTATGGCGGCGTGAGCTTGTACGTCGTGACGGCATGCTTGAGATTGACGGATGCCAGATAATGAGTAAGAGCGTCTTTGTTGCATCAGGTCATATTGGCAACTTTACCGACCCCGTAGTAAAATGCACAAAGTGCGGATCTTCGTTCCGGGCAGACCGCTACATCACAGAGAAAACAGGTGAGAATGTGCTAGAGAGGATGGCAGAACAAGAAATCAAAGCGCTCATGAAAAAGCATAATCTGCGATGCCCAAATTGCAATGGCGAGTTTGGCGAGGTAAGCAAGTTCAACATGATGTTCTCTGTTGGCATCGGCCCGGCAGCAGAGGAAGCATACCTCCGCCCGGAAACCTGCCAGACGATATTTGTCGACTTTGCACGTGTATTTAAGACAATGAGGGGTCGCCTTCCACTTGGCATAGCACAGGTAGGCAAGAGTTTCAGAAACGAAATTGCACCAAGGCAGAGCCTTCTGCGCTTAAGGGAGTTTTACCAAGCAGAGATAGAGGTCTTTTGCAACCCAGACAGACTGAATGAGATGCCAGAGTTCAAAGAAGTCAAAAATACCATACTTCGACTATCGGATGGGTCGTCGATAATTGAAGTAACTGCAGAGGAGGCAATCAGTAAAGGATTGACACCGAATAAGCTTATCACATACTACCTGGCACTTCTCGTAGAATTTTATGACAAGACGGGCATAGATGTAAAACGTAGCCGATTCAGGAACCTATCAGTCGATGAAAAGGCTTTCTATGCCTCTGTTGCATTTGACTTTGAAGTGGAGACTAGCATTGGATGGCTCGAGCTTGTGGCATGTAACTACCGATCTGACTATGACCTAAAGGGGCATGCGATCACAAGCAAGCAGAACTTCGAGGTATTAGACTCTGCAACCCAAAGCAAGGTGCTGCCGCATGTCTTTGAGCTGTCGATGGGTATCGACAGAAGCATCTATGCAATTTTGGAGCACTGTTACTATGAAGACAAGCAGCACGATGATAGGGTAGTGCTTCGCCTAAAGCCTTACCTTGCGCCAATTTTAGTCGGTATATTACCGCTAATGACCAAAGACGGACTTGACCAAAAAGCGCGCCAGATCAATTCTGAGCTAAAATATGACTTTGAAACCTTTTACGATGAATCAGGGTCTATCGGCAGGCGCTACCGCAGGCTTGAGGAGATAGGGACACCATTTGCTGTAACTGTAGACAAGACAACAATGCAGGATGATACTGTAACGATAAGATACAGGGACACAATGCAGCAAGAAAGGATCAATATATCTGATCTAAATCAGTATCTGCATAAGGCACTTGGACGCCGCTAGATTCACAGACACCTTTGCTATTCATTTAGTAAGGATGAAAAATTTTTTAATATAGCCTCTAATTTTACCCAAGTAACAGAAGATCCTTTTTTATAATACTTATCTGATTCAAAAAATTTATAATCTAATAGAATCGAAAGAAATTAAAATGTAACATACATGAAATACCATGAAAAGGTCACGGGCAACAGGAAAAATATAGCATCTGACGACGATGTGCCTTTAGAAAAGTGGCTTGTATGCTATCGGAATCCTGCCTCAAAAAAGCATCCAAGTGGCTCTGTATTTATTCGTCAATTCTATGCGGCCGGTTTTTACGAAGCTTATGACACTGTTCTGACGTACGCTGAAAATATGAACGTGGAGGTGATGTGGTTCCGCGAAAAGCATTCCTGTAATCCATTTCTTAACTACGACGTTCCTGAACTTGAAACGCTTTGCACGTACTGTAACAAGAAGTTCAATGACCTCGAGACAGTGCCCTGCAGGCATGAGGGCTGCAAGGCCGAGTTTTGCTCAAGGGAGTGCATGGTAAATCATCTTGCACTGCGTCATAAAGTCAGAGATAATTCAGCATGCATTTAGCCTGTTATTCTCAGAAGCATTTGTCTGGCTCGCGCAATCCACTATATTGCAAGAATGCCGGTCTATACTAACAATTCTTCATAAGTAGGTCATGATATCAAAAGGTCCATCAACTTACTCCCCAATCACCTTTAGTTATGACACATATGTACCACTATAGCTGTAAGTGAGGAGTTTTGTTGTCCGACGATAGGCTATATCTGGCCTCGGTGTGCGTGTGCTTCCGGCGGCGCAGCAATGAACAGCAAGAAAACAAAGTATGATCACAAAAATTAGAATTTCCTATCACAACTGGTGGCATTCCATTATAAAGCCATCTTTAGCATGTTAGATTAGGTTCATGAAGACGCAGCGGTAACTGAAATTTTAATCACTACTTAAGCAGATCAAGGGTGATCATACGTATGCGCTCAGGGTCTCCACTGAACTGCTTGATGCAGCGCGACACGTATTGTCTTGGTGCACCTTCCTGCTGACCCGCTAGTGTAAACCCAAGCGAGAGGAAGCAGGACCTAAGCCAATCCGCCCATGCCGAATACCGATCATCGCTAACCGGCTGAAATAACTCGTCAGTTAATTCTGTAACAAGCTGTAGCCGCCCCTCTTTTTTTAGCTTGTAGTGCACAGATTTGTAGAACAGCTTCCACTGCTCTTCCCTTTTCTCATCAATGAATATTGGGTCGGGCAGCACTGCTATGAATTGATCAATAGATTCATCTTGGAATGTCGGAACAAGGTCTTCAAAAGACCTATTCATGATAATAACATTGGAAAGAGTGATTCTTGACTGCGCCTGTACGCACTGCTCATTGCTAAGCTCGATTCCAATATATATCGAATTGCAATCTTGCTTGGCAAGAGTTTCAAGAAGTGTGCCATCGCCCATGCCAAGTTCTACAATTATCCTAGGACAAAAAAAGGGAAAACGCTACATCCTCCAGCGTTAAGCCTTCAGAAGCTCAGCCTCAAGCAACTGCTGCAGAAGCTGAACCGCTTCTTGCTCGACCTGCTGCCTTGGCAAGCCAAGCTTGGCTGAGAATTGGTCAGTGATCTGGTTGATGGTCTTGGTTCCGTCGCACGCGTTCCAGAATTCTACGATTGCTTCATTAACCATGAATCCCTGATCCTTATTGTTTGCAAGTATTATCGATCCGTCATCCTGCTTTGAAAATCTTCCCGTTTTCGTCGGTTTGCTTTTTTCATAGTCGATCTGGAATCGTAGCTTTGGCTTCCCAAAGCCAAGTTTCTCCCGGACGTCCTGATTCATTTTTTCAAGACTCCAAGGAGGATCCCATACTATGTTGACGTTAACATTGCCAACCCCGTTTACCTTTCCTACATAGCGCTTAACATCACTAACTAGGGTATCATGAAGGGGACAGCCTCTAGTGGTCATTGTCATCTTGATGTCTACGTCTTTACCGTCAGCAACTTTGACTCCATAAATGAGTCCAAGGTCTACTACATTGACAGGTATCTCCGGGTCCATGCACTTTTTCAGTGCTGCATAAACTTGCTCTTCGGTGACTGTTTGCTGTGTCGACATGGCTCTACCTACTTATATAGAGTTTAGACAAAACGTGATAAAAACTTTATCAGCCAAGCAAGGCTTTAAGATTCTTCTCAAAGGGCGGCTTGAGTACGCCTTTCTCAGTAATGATGCCTGTGATAAGCTCCGGTGGCGTCATGTCAAAGGCAGGGTTGAAGACCCTTACTCCTTTGGGTGCAATCCTCTTCTTGCCCACCTTGACCACCTCGTCTACGGATCTGTCTTCAATTATCACATCATCTGGATTACTCTCAAAATCAAATGTTGACAAAGGGGCTGCGACGTAAAATGGCACATTATGTTTGTTGGCAAGAATTGCCACCTGGTATGTCCCGATCTTATTGAACACATGGCCAGTGTGAAGCACTCTGTCGGCGCCTACGATAACGTGATTGATTGCGCCCATCGCCATCATGTGGCCAACAGCGGTATCGGTTATCAGGCTGACATCGATGCCATCATGTAGGAGCTCAAAGGCAGTGAGACGAGAACCCTGCATCACTGGGCGCGTTTCCGTGGCAATCACGCTCAGGCGTTTGCCAGATTCCCTAGCAGCCCTTATGACGCCAAGGGCAGTACCATAGGCAACTGTCGCAAGCGAGCCGGCGTTACAGTGAGTGAGCACGATATCGCCGTCATTTAACAGCGTGAGACCATGTGCTCCGATTCTCCTGTTG
The DNA here is from genome assembly GCA_025935445.1 of Nitrososphaera sp. Lineage (GTDB taxonomy): Archaea > Thermoproteota > Nitrososphaeria > Nitrososphaerales > Nitrososphaeraceae > Nitrososphaera. The sequence continues at coordinate 7,378 of JAICVG010000010.1, forward strand.
GTTTCAATGTCCTCTTTCGCCATCTTGAGTGCCTCATTAAGCACGGCTCTTTTTGCTTCGTGAATCGTCTTGGCACGCATACCCTTTCCCATCACCCGCTCCAACGCCCAGAAGAGGTTAACGGCAGTGGGTCGCGTCGCCTGGAGGACCTTGGATGCATTGTTGAGATCTGTCATCAATTCAGGCAATGTCTTGGCATTGCTCTGCTGAGCTGCCAGGGCAAGACCGAAAGCAGCACTTACGCCTATCGCTGGTGCGCCCCTTACTACAAGTTTTCTGATTACATCTGCTACTTCCTTGTAGTTTTTGCACCTTACGTACACGAGCTTTTTTGGAAGCTTTGTCTGATCGATGAACATCACACAATTATTTTCCCATGCAACTGTTAGCAAAGGATGTCGTTTGTGAGCCAAATATTATGGAATTTTTTTCAGGCAGTATTAAATCTACCTAGGCCTACCCAGTGATGCAAACCTGCGGGGAGTAAATCGCGATCTGTCAAGGATCCCGCGACCATCGTATACTGGTGCACCGTTCAGCTTTTCATTTGTAATATTGTGATAGTCTGCATGGTCTGAAATCAACATCACAAGATCTGCATTCTTTACTGCTCTTGACAAGTCCGATGTTAGCATGACGTCGGGGGGTAGATGAGGATCTCTTGTCACAAGTGGGTCATGCACACGGATCTCTTTCACTTTCAACTTCTTCAGCTCTTCAATGACTTTGTAAGTGGGTGACAGACGCGTGTCTGATACACCACCCCTGAACCCAAGTCCAAGTAATACTACGGTACACTTCGAGACATCGGACCTGTCAATCAATTTCATTGCCTGCTCGACGCAATAGGCAGGCATTGCATCGTTAACATTCCTTCCAAAGCTTATGATCCTGCACTCTACTCCACTTTTTTTTGCAGCATGGAGTATGAATTGAGGATAAACTGGTATGCATGCACCCCCTACACCGACTCCCGGCTTGTGTATGTGGCAGAAAGGCTGAGAATTGGCAGCTTCTCTTGCCTCCCAAAAGTCAACACCTGCTTTTTCGCAGAATTTAGCCATCTCGTTTGCAAGCGCAATGTTGACGTCTCGATAGACTCCTTCTAGGAGCTTTTCAGTCTCGGCAGTCCTGATGTTACCCATCTTTATTACACCCTTCTTGGCCACCAAAGAATAGAGCTTGGCACCAATTTCTAAGCTCTGGGCACCGGCGCCTGCCACGATTGCTGGATATCTCTCTTCAATATCTTCAATCGCCCTGCCTTCATAGATGCGCTCCGGATTATATACCATGTAAAAATCCTGTTCGATCTTCAGACCACTCTCTTCCTCCAAGATCGGGAGGACAATATCTTCAGATGTGCCAGGTGGTACACTTGGATTGAGTGAAACAATATCCCCTTTCTTCAGGCCTTGGCCAATGGCAGTCGCCACTTGCTTTACCGCTGAAAGGTCTGCAGAAAATGAATCGGTAAGCAGCACTGGCACGCATATCAGCTTGAAATGGCTGTCTTGGGAAGCCTTGAGGGGATCTCCGTAGATTAAAAACCGCTTTTCCTTGAGCCCTTTTGAAAAGGCCTCATTTACTCCTGGCTCATAGATGTGTGTCCTCCCCTTTCTTGCATTTTCAAGCACTTCAGGAGAGTTATCTACACCTATCACATGAGCACCAGCTCGCAACCATGAAGAAGCAAGAGGGGAGCCTACATGTCCAAGGCCGTAAACTGCGACTCTAAATTCGCCTGATCTGACCCTTCTTGCAAGATCTGCATCAGTGTTGTTGTTCTTGTTAGCTGAGACTGCATGGGTCTTGCTGCGGTTCTTCATGTGAGTCTAACATATAGTTTCTGTTCATATATTAGAGTTGATCTTTGCTGCATATCAGCTAACAGGTTAAATTCATGAAGCTGCCAATGCAGCATTATTGCCTGAATCAATACCTACAGCCATCAAGGTATTTGCTAGTGAAATTGTGTATCCAGTTGCACTTATCGGCTGTCGTACATCGGAGATGTCGCTTGATTGCTGTGAATATGATCTGGCAGTATTTGCAGGATCTCAAGAACAAAATCAAGCCAATCAAGTAGTGCAGGTCGACAACCGCCCAGTTGAGCTGATGCATCTTACCGGGTCCATAAAAGATCACATTATTGATCTGGCAGACATGGTCATATTGAAAGATAACAGTAAGCTCATGTTGTCTTCTGCAGCCAAAGATATCATAGCAGAAAAATATAAAAAAATGCTGGCCGCTTCAGGCAAGAAACTGCTAATAAGTTCCTTGTTTTGCCAACAGAAAATGAGGAGAACCAATCATCCTATGATTGCTGCAATGTGGCTAAAAATTGCAGCATATGAATTCATTGATGGAATGCTTGTTCTGTCAGGGAACAGGCCTATGCCTATGCATATTTTGGAACAGGTGAGGCAATTTGATTCTAGAATGGCAGAAGGTGTCGATGTTGCGCTAGAATGTATTGGAGCAGAGAGAGCTACCCGACCTGCGATATCTAGGTCAATGGAGGCCATTAAGGAATTAAAGTCAAAGGACTATGACAGAGAGCTTTTCATGTCAAAGGTAAGCCATCTGCTTGAGCGCCGTATGTTGGTAGACTGTTATTATTATGCAGGAAGAGTTGCAGCAAAAAATCTGGTAAGTAGAAAGGAGATATTCTACAGCCAATACTCGAAGCTTGTACAACTTGCGCTAGACTTAGTTAATGACCTGCACAGTCTGGAAAAGATGCAAAAGCGGCTATTCAGAGCTGTAAGCAGAGGCTTAGGACGCTGATTACCTCCGTCTTACTGCTAGGACGGGTGGCTCAGATGTCTCAAACGTAGTTCGGCGGGTTCTTGCCCTCAGTTTTGCCTTGTACTTCAAATTCCTAGGCTTAGTCCTCAGCCTATACCCACAGCATGGGCACCAAAGGCCATCCCACTTTATAAATATCTCACATATCTGGCATCTTTTTTGTCCGCTGGCATATCTGCCTGAGCCAACAGGCTTTTGAGCCTTGTGACGAAGGCATATACCTTTACAAGTCATTCGCAAAAATAGGCGTTAAATTTTCTATTTAATAGTTAGTAACACTCGATCATGATTCTTAAGCAATGA
>JAICVG010000330.1 GCA_025935445.1 Nitrososphaera sp.
AAATGTTGGATCAGAAGTACAGATTAAAGCCTACTTCACGGGCCATCGTCTCTTAAGTTGAACCTTCATTCTTGCAGCATTTGCAAGAGAAATAACTTCTTTTAATTTGTCAAAAGCTTCTTCAACCATTCTGTTAACGAGTTTTTCTTCATATTTCGGCCAGCGCTCAAGTAGAATACTGCGTAGATATGAAAAGCAACTCAAGTAAAGATACTCAGTAATAAATGGCGAGTAAGGATGAACGATTACATCTATTTGCATGAGTGAATATGCCAACACTGAATAGATTGCAAGTCTGCGATTAAGTCGCTCTGGGCTGTCATCCCATATATCATTTCTGGTGACCGGGATATAGGTCTGGCTTAACTGATTAATTATGAATTCTTCTATTGCTTTTGCACCTTCGTTATATCTACATTCTTCAAATGCCATTGTGACCTCAGATATGAGCCTCTGCAACTTTGATAAAAGCCATATCTCAGGTAAACTTAATAAATTATTGTCGATCACCCAACAAAGATTATGCTTCTTCTGTTCAAAACCGTCGAAGTTGCTATTCTGTTTAAAATAAGTGTGTAAGTAATATAAAGTACTCATGACCTGATATGGTCTTCTTTCCATTTCTTTAATGCTAAAGTTTAATGATTCTATTGGAGATGCTTTCCACATAAAATAAAATCTGACTAAATCTACAGAATTTTCGCTGAGTAATTTATGTGCATCAATTACATTTCCGACACTTTTGCTCATTTTATTTCCTTTATCATCTAGCACATGTCCTTGAAACAAAAACGATTGAAAGGGTGCAATTGCACGTTGTTGCAATATCACGTTTTCCATTAAGAGAGTGTACGCCCAACCTCGCGTTTGATCTATTCCTTCAGTTAGAAAGGAAGCAGGAATTAGATTCTTATATTCTTCATCGTTGAGTGAAGCATAAGGCGCTCCACCACTATTATGCCATGTATCCAGAACATAAGGCTCTCGTTGCATATCTTCTCCACAGTGATCACATTTTATCACAATCCTATCAATCCATGGTCTATGAAGTTCGAAGTTTGGTCCATCAGGAAGAATCCTTGCCTTCTTTATGATTTCATCTCTTGAGAATAAAGGATCTTTGTTTCCACACCCAGGGCACGACCAAATTGGAAGCGGTGTGCCCCAGACACGCTCCCTAGATATGCACCATGGCACCTTTTCTTTTATAATTTCACAAAACCTATTTTTTGGAGGTTCATAAAAATATTCTACCTTTTGTGCTGCTTCTAGTGGCATATCACCAAGTTTCCGGATTATGTAAAAATATTCCCGTCTGGCAAGCCAAACTAGCTTATGATGTGAACGCCAGCAAGTTGGATATTGATGTTTTATTGTACTTGATTTAATGGCAGCACCTACTTCTTCCATTTTTTTAATTACGATGCGATCAGCATCTCTGACAAATATATCTTTAAATTCTCCTGCTTTTTCTGTAAAAAAAGCCCTGTCGTCTATTGGTACAAATATTGGGACATTTCTTTTTGTGGCAATGTCAAAATCTATCTCACCGTTAGCGGGAGACAGATGAACTATACCGCTACCAGTTGTCACGTCTACAAACTCTTCTGCTACAACAAAGTGAATAGATCCTTCTTTTGCCAAATTGCCAAGTTCTGGTATCAAAGGAAGTATAGGATGAATATAATGTCTGCCATCAAGATCTTTACCGTAAA
>JAICVG010000030.1 GCA_025935445.1 Nitrososphaera sp.
CTCTCAATGTGGACTGTCAAGATGTAGCCATCCCCAACATCAAGCACACCGGCATCATAGCCGGGGCCAACTACCACATGCTTGCCCTTTGTGGGCAGCGATTCCAAATATTTTTTGGATGACTTGTACGAACAATGCTCTGACCATTGAGCGCCCACCGCGTCCTGTTCGACCTCGTTTGCCTTTCGCTTTAGTTCTTGCTCAAGGTAATTAAGCTCCTTCTTTGTGAGTGCATCCATCTCTATGCTATCGCCTTTTGCTTCAGGTTTGAGACAAGCGACCAGAAAATCGTAATGGCCTCACTACTGCTGTTTCTGCTGCGGTCGAGGTTGAGGATTTTTTCGCTCGCCCTCTCCGGGTGGGGCATCATGCCCATCACGTTGCCCTCTTCATTGCATATTGCTGCAATGAGGTCAGTTGAGCCGTTAGGGTTGTCACTCTCGTATCGCAGAACGATCTGATTCTTTTTTTTCAGCTCCTTCAATATCTTGCTGTCAGCGACATAGCGGCCATCGCCGTGGGCAATAGGGATACCAAATGTCTGCTTGAGTGCAAACTGGCTTGTAAAGGGTGTCTTGTTGTTTGTAACTTGCACGCTTGTCCATCTGCAGACAAAGCGGAGGGAATCGTTCATCATGAGGGCACCTGGCAATAGTCCAGACTCAACAAGGATTTGAAAGCCGTTACATATGCCTAGCACCGGCACGCCATGCTTTGCCATCCTTTTTACCTCCTGCATTATGGGGCTATGGGCAGCAATTATTCCAGGGCGAAGCCTGTCGCCAAAGGCAAAACCTCCAGGGATTATCATCGCGTCATAACCGCTGATGCGATCCTGGGTGTGCCAAATAAAGTCCGCCTCGACGCCTATTATATTGTTAAGAATATAATGAACGTCGCGGTCGCAGTTGCTGCCAGGAAAAACAGCTATCCCAATTCTTGCTGCCATTAATTCGCAATAAAAGCTTGCAGGCGCTCGTATTAATATCTTCAGACTGGCCAGTTTTACCCTATATAACTACACAGACCGCTAACGTATTGTTTTTATCATCGGTTGATTCTGAAAAAACTATTCATGGCAGCTACTGTAGTTCGCGACATCATGACAAAGAACATGGTTATGATAGACCATGACAAGACCGCATTGGAGGCTGCCAAGATCATGATGGAGAAAGGCATAAGCTCTCTGTTTGTTGTCAAAGACAATCATCCAATTGGCATCGTGACAGAGCGGGACTTCATCAAAAAAATATGCGCTAAGGAACTACCGGTAGCTGAGGTAAAAATGAGCGACATCATGTCAAAGATACTTACAACGGCTGATCCAGATACACCAATTGAAGTTGCAATTCAGAGAATGGTAAACCACAAGATACGTAGGCTTCCTATAATGGAGAATGGCAAGTTAGTAGGCATCATAACAGTTACTGACTTGGCAAAGCATTTGAGGACTACATTGCTGCTTGAAGGTGCACTCAGTGATTCTAACAGCTTTGACAGCATGATTGCGACGATGGATCGCGACAAGTATTAATTCTTACAACTTTTTGAGAAATAGCATAGACAGAACACGTTATCTAAACATAAGCCAGAGAACTAGGGGCTATACCCTCATCGCAGGCGAAGATGCCATTTTTTGGAGCTTGATTATTCAACTATCTACATGACAATTATATCCCATCTGCCATAAAGAAGATTCCTAGAATTATGTAGAATACTCTAGCTCTTGCCTATTGCCTTGACAGTACAGTTGCTGACAACTGGGTTGAAGATACGTAATTCTTGGCACAGTTTTTTTACAGTCACTTCAGCATCACTTTCCGTTTTTGAATTGACGACCATTTTTAACATCTTTGCAGACCTCACTGATTGTATGTTGGAATATCCACCCTTGACAACTAGATCTCTGTGGATCGTCTCACCCTCTGGGTCATTGATGTAAGGTTTGTTTTCAATTATTACCTGGACAATAAACTTCGGCACAAGTTTCTCCCATCCACGCTTTTTAAATATTTTATTTAAAGAAACCGGCCAAATACCTTTGTGAAGAGCAAGAATGTTGCTACTGAAGGCGGTACTAGACCTAGCATCAGTGTGTTTGATGCCACATCAGCCGGAATCTTGATCGCATTGATAGTCACTATCACCAAGAAAAATGAGATGAGCAAGGTAACACCAAAAAACACTGCAGTCCCTATCATATAGCCTAACAGTTTGACTTTTTCACGCCTACTAGGTTCAGCTGCAGCATGATTATGTGCCAATGACTTATAGACACTAATATAGCACTAGATAATCTTTTGCAAATAGCAGGCACGCCGTTTAATTAATAAAACGCAGTATGACTAAAGCGCATGAGGTCATGTAGCTCAGCCTGGTCAGAGCGGCTGACTTGTAAACGTCATCAAGAAATCAGCAGGTCGTGGGTCCGAATCCCACCATGACCTCCTTTTACTCGATCTCTAGGAATTCAATCAATCCAAGAATCATGTAGCAGGCCGCCGCCACCACTAGTACTGGCTAATCCAGTTACAAGAGCTGGTTTTATGCAGCTGTATCACAATAGTAGATCTATCCGGTAAATGCGCCTTCTTAGCAGGTCGAAAAGTCGCGCCAAGTGTTAGCAGTCCTATTCTTGCCATCGTTAACCTTTCGATTCTAGTAATGGCTTTTAAAACTCATACCATCAAATTTATTCAAGGTCAGCCTGGTTTTTTGTTGTAGAGAATTTGAACTAACTCTAATTCTCCCGCCATAACGCCTTTGTCTTCGCCAGCGTGATAAATGCTAAGAGATATGCAATTTGTATCGCAAAGCCAAACTCAAGCGACCAATCGGCGGGTGTGGGGATACCCATAATGTCTTGTAGCATCAGAGATGCATGAGTAGTCGGTACGGCATAGGCAAGAGGCCGCAGCACGTCCGGCATCACGTCCATAGAGTAGAATACCGGGGGTAGCACTGCCAATATCACATTTACAAAGGATATCACCTGCGTAGCATTTCTCATATGGAGCATATGGGATGAGAGAAAAAACCCCAGCGCTGACATGGCTCCCCAGATCAAGAGAATTGTTGCTACAAGCAGAGGTATGCTGAAAACCGATCCAAAATATACAACAAGCGTTGCTAGCACTAAAAGTGCTGGAAGCCCGAATAGCAGTTCCGATAGGGCAAGCCCAACCATATAGGTCAATGGTGAAACTGGTGATGCAACGAATACATCCTGCACCTTGTATTCAGTTTTGTAGAATGAGATGTCCTGGCCGAGTGCAAGACCATATCCCACAAGGGCCATCACCAGGCTGCCAGCTACGGCAAAGTGGATGTACTGGCCGCCGCTTACCACGAATAGTACAAACAACAGCGAGAATGGACTTATTGCAGTGAACACTAATGACATAGGATTCCGTCTTAACCAGAGCACGCCTGTCATGTAGGCGATAAGCAATACCTGACGCACAGGCAATAAGCTAGTCTCTGGCATTTTGATCATCTATAATACCATTGCCCATAATGTAAACAAAGACATCGTCAAGCGTAACAGAAGATACAGTAAAGGATAGGTTATGTCGCAGTGCAAGATCGGATAGCTCACGTACTGCAGATTCGAAAGTAAATATGCGGAGCATCCCTGCACCAGTGTCGACCACCGATCCATAAGATTTCAAAGTGTCAACGTCTAGTGTGTCACGAGCTATGTCTACTCGAATATTCTGTGGGATGACCTTGCGCAGCTCTTGAATGGTACCCTGCGCAATAATCATGCCTTTATCAATAATTACAATATAATCTGATAGCATCTCCGCTTCGTCCATGTAGTGCGTTGTCAGCAGAATGGACCCCCCTTTGCTTTTCCAATCCTTGATGGCCGTCCAGACCTGCCGGCGGGACACCGGGTCAAGGCCGATAGTTGGCTCGTCAAGGAAGAGAAGCTGTGCGTCAGTTGCCATTGCCATTGCGACAAGGATCTTTTGTTTCATACCACCTGAGAGGTTCATCGCAGGACTATCTCGCGCGCCATAGATCTCTAGCTTGCGCAGCATTACCTCCGTCTTGTCTCTTGCTGCACTCTTGCTGTCACCTCTTATCTGGAGCCAGTTATAGACATGATCCCAAGGGGTGAGTGCCCGAAGGGGCCTGCCCTCCTGTGGCACAATAGATATGAGGTCCCGCACATGCTTTGCTTGCCTGACAGCGTCATAACCGAGGACGCTTATTGTACCGGAAGTCGGGAGTAATTGCGTTGCACACATGCGCACAAAGGTGGTCTTCCCTGCACCATTCCTGCCCAGTAGCGTAAAGATTTTGCCTGCCTCCACTCTTAAAGAAATGTCTTTGATTGCAGGCTGACTTGCACTCCTATATACTTTGGTGACGCCAATAGCATCGATAGCAAGCATATAAGGATATTGTGTGCAAACCTCTAATGTAGACTTTCTGCTAGGCAAATGAGAGTAGGACACCACCATTTCAGATATGCAAATAAGTCCCCTATGCGGAAACTACAATGTTAATGAGAAGAGAGTTCATAGTTGCCAGAATTGAAGCAAGTCAGGATGGCAGCCCATACGTGTATGTCACATTCAATGACCCAAAAGAATACAAACCAGAGAGGCCAAATATGAACCCGTTTGGCCAGAACGTAACATCTATTGAGGATCTCATGAAAAACATGCCCAAGGTCATTACAAATATTGGGTTTATGGGGCCGGGACTAACTGATTCTCCGACCATAAAGTTCAGCATGCCTGAATATCAGGATATGGGGATCAAGGTCGGCGACAAGGTGTACATTGAGATACAAAAGACAGATAGCAGCGGCGGCATATAGCCATCTAATTGCATCGGTAAGACATAGGACGCTTGGATTTAAATACAAAGGGAGTTAATACTAGCCAGTTGGAAGAACAGAAGAATAGCAGGGTGCGCGTAGAACTAAAGGCATTAGTGCTGATACTTATCCACACACCCTTTGGTCTTGAATTCTTTGATAAGGTGGCCAAGTGGCGTATTGCCAGATTATATGCCAGATTTAATACGTATCTTATGCCTGCAATAACAGCGCTTGCAATATTCCTTATAGTAGGTTCCCTTATGGTCATGTTTGCAGATGCCCAAGCAAGAGAAGGTGTGAGGGGTGTCGGCCCCGCGGCTAATCTGCTCATCCCCGGGATTAATCCGTATTTGCCCATAACTTATGGCTTGGCAGCCCTTGTTATTACTATTATCATTCATGAGGCAGGACATGGTGTTGTGGCCAGAGTGCATAATATTAGAGTCGATTCGACAGGAATTGTGCTATTTCTTGGCATACCAATAGGCGCATTTGTAAATATCGAAAGGGATGAGCTAAACAAAGCAACGCTGAAGCAAAAGAGTGCGGTCCTAACTGCTGGTCCTCTCAACAATATGATATTGGCAGGCGCTTGTCTGTTAGCAATGTACTTTGTAGTGTCTACCCTTACTCCTCTTCCACCTGACCCTAATGCTCCACAGTTTGGTGTAATGGTGGTCAGCGTAAACGGTGGATCTCTTGCAGAAGCTATGGGGATCGAGGCCGAATCTGTGATACAGTACGTTGCAGGCCAGCAGATCACGTCGCTTGATGATTTGAGCGAGAACCTCAGGAGTAACCTTGGCAATACAGTCGAAATAACTTGGCTGAACAAGGCTGGCGACACTATAATTCGTCAGGTAACGCTCCCTCCAGCAGTTGAGCCAGGCAGGGGAACCTTGGGAGTTAGTGTCACCGTTCTATCACCTGACTCGCAAGTGGTCCTTGACACGTACAAGAACCAGTTTAGCCAAAATCCACTAGCTATTCTTCTTCCACCAACATTTCAACAGGGATTTGTCCCCTTCTCTGACCTCATGGCTCCAAAGTACACTTCTAGCGTCTTTGGAGACAGCTTCGCTCCTGTTGCCAACATGCTGTTCTGGCTATGGTTCATCAACTTTAACGTCGGCATATTCAACGCGCTACCATTAGGTCCCCTTGACGGCGGTCAACTGTATGGTGCATTAATAGAGAACAAAGCCAAATCCAAAGCGATTGCAAAGAATGCAAATATGCTCTTGACCCTTGTGATGGTCGCTATTGTGTTTGCGGTGCTGGTGCTTCCATACGTAGTATTCTAAAAAGCACTATGCTTTTATAATGGAGTCACCGATATAGTATCGGCTTATTTCCGCTTTATGCCTTACATGATTGATTGTAACCCTGAGGCATATACAGTTGGAATATAGTCGGATGAGCGATAATGGAAGAATTAGAAAAGAACCAAAAGGTTGGTGAAATAATAACTCAAGCAGGGCATACAATCTCTACTTCTTCTCCTAGAAGGATTAGATCAGCAGCATCAGCTACAAGAGCAACAGAAGACATCGATAACGGGATCACGAAAGTTACCACTCAATGCGAGGAGGCTGTAAGCAAGATAATACTCAAGTCCATTCCTTCTGAATCTCAGATAACATTTGTGAGATTTGAAGGTCCTAACATTGCACTTTATACTAAGAACCCAAAGTTTGCACTCACCGAGCTGACTTATTTTTTGTCATCTTTGTCAAAGACTTTGAAAAAGAGGTTCATTATTCGCACTGACTCGTCAAGCAGGCTGCCAGAGGACCAGACTAGACAAGCAGTGGTCAAACTGCTTCCAAAAGATGTGCAGGTGTCAGCAATATTTTGTGACGATGCAACAGGCGAGGTGGTTCTTGAAGTAAGCAAACCAGAAGCAATAGATCCTAACATGCTAGTTCAAATTGCCCAATCAACAGGCTGGATAGCACACACTAGACGCTCGCCTCATATTCCCTCATCGAGCATCATCACGCTACACTCCACATTAAAAAGCTCTGCAAAAGAAAGGACAGAGTTTCTGCAAAAGCTGGGCAAGCGCGTATTCAGAGAACCCCTTATAGTTAGCAGCGTCAATGGGAACGATACAGTACCTCGTCAACAACAGCAACGGCAGCAAACTACTACTATTACTACAACAGCCACGAGCGAGCCTCGATCCAATAAGCCCCAGTCGTGGTCTACGAGTAGGGAAGAAGTTATGCTATTTTGCCTTGGAGGAGTCAAACAGGTCGGCAGATCCTGTTTTATTGTTGTCACACCGGAGACCAAGGTGATGCTTGACTGTGGTATAAATCCCGGAGAAATGTCTGGGCTTGACGCTTATCCCCGGCTTGACTGGTTCAACTTTGACCTTGACGATCTGGATGCAGTAGTGATAAGCCATGCACACATTGATCACCAAGGCTTCTTGCCAACACTTTTCAAGTATGGCTACAGGGGACCTGTCTACTGCACCGAGCCTACTTTACCACTGATGATCCTGCTTCAGACGGACTCTGTCAAGATTGCAAACAGCAATGGCACATATCTACCATATGCGACAAGGGACGTAAATGAAGTCATCAAGCACTGTATCACGTTGCCCTATGGCAAGCCGACAGACATTTCTCCAGACGTAACGATTACACTCAACAACGCCGGACATATTATGGGCAGCGCCACTGTTCACCTCAATATTTCAGGTGCTCATAACATCTTGTACTCTGGAGATTACAAGTACGCCAAGACACAGCTGCTCGACAGTGCAGTATCTATGTACCCAAGGGTAGAAACACTCATCACTGAAAGCACATATGGTAACACAACAGATGTCATGCCTGATCAGCAATCAGTATATCGAGGTTTCACTGAGTCCATAAACAAGACCCTGATGGAGGGTGGCAAGGTCCTCCTTCCTGTTCCGGCTGTTGGCAGGGCTCAGGAGATAATGCTTGTCATGGCAAAGGAGATGAAGGAAGGCAGACTTATCGAGTCGCCAATATATATCGAGGGAATGATCTCGGAGGCAAGCGCCATACATATGTCTTATGCCCACTACCTTGGCTCCGATGTGCGCAAGTCGGTATCGCAGGGCATAAATCCATTTCAATCAGAATATTTTACAGTCATTAGCGGATATGGCAAGCGCGATGATATACTCAATGACGAAAATCCCGCAATAGTGATGGCAACATCTGGCATGCTTGAAGGCGGTCCATCTGTAGAATACTTCAAAGAGCTTGCACCAAACCCGAAAAACAAAATTATGTTTGTCTCGTACCAAATCAACGGCACGCTTGGCAGGCGCGTACTTGATGGAGCCATGTCGGAGGTTAGCATGATGGACAAGTCCGGCAAGGTCAAAGTTGTTCCGGTCCGCTGCCAAACACAAAAGATAGACGGATTTTCAGGTCACTCCGACTTTAACCAAATAATGAATTTTGTTTCGCGCATAAGGCCTAAGCGTGTGCTGGTCAACCACGGCGAAAAGAGTAAGTCGGAAAATGTGGCAAGCGCTATCTATTCTCGCCTCAAAATCCGGTCAGGTGTCCCAGATAATAGAGAAATTGTGCGATTAAGGTAAGTTAGAAGTAGCGAAACCATAAGCCTTTTAGGCTAGTCAGGGGTATTACAAGACTATCATCACCTCATGGCAAGGCTACAAAGTAAATTTGCAAATGATTTTCTTGAACAACTGGGTAACGTCAACACCGGAAGCGCCAGAACGGTCAGCGCGCATTTAGCAGATTTTGAGCAGTTTGTAAGGACCGAGTACCGCAAGGGCCTTGATTCTCTGCTTGAAGAACTAAGGTCGGGAAAAATTGATC
>JAICVG010000130.1 GCA_025935445.1 Nitrososphaera sp.
GGGAACCTACAGCCCCCTTCTATCTTTCTTATCAATGCTCTTTCTGCAAGCACTGCTGTGCGGGAATGGCGATCCTCTATCTGCTGGAGCATGCCAGTAAGTTTAGTGTGATCACGCCTGCACACGATGGCTATAGCCCCCTGACCTGGCGCTGGTACAAAATCTCTGATGCTAAAACGCTGGGCAATAACATCCTTCATGCCTAATCTGGCAAGGCCAGCCTCTGCTAGAACAGCTGCATCGTACTCGCCACTTATCACCTTTTTCACTCTTGTTTCGACATTACCCCTTATCGGTCTGACATTTAGATCTGGCCTAGTTTTTGTCAGCTGCACAGCCCGCCGGAGGCTGCTCGTGCCAACGACTGATCCAGGTACTAGATCTTTCAGTTTTTGTCCGTTATCGGTGACAAGCACATCGTTTGGGCTCGCCCTCTTGGGAATGCATGCCACCGAAAGATCATCTGACAGATCTGATGGGATATCCTTGAGGCTATGGACTGCAAAGTCAACATCGCCTTGCTTGACTGCTTCGTTCACTTCTTTTTCAAAGATTCCCTTTTCGTCTAGGGTAAAGAGCGGCCTCTTATCAACATCACCCTTAGTGCTTATCGGGATTACTTCAAATCGTACTTGGGGGTGAGCCTTACGTAAGGCGACAAGTGCTATCTCTGTCTGCGCTATTGCAAGTCTACTGCCTCTGGTTCCGACTCGTATTGTCTTCATCATCTCTTTATCTCACGAAATGCCTTGCCGTATGCTTCTATTGTCTTGTCTGCGTCGTCTTCAGTGTGTGCGTACGATAAAAAGCAAGTTTCAAACTGCGAAGGGGGGATGAAGATGTCCTGCTTTAGCAGCTCGCCAAACAATTTGCGGAACATTATTGCATTTGCCTTTTTGGCACCAGATTCATCCTTTACTCTTTCGCTAGTAAAGAATAGCTGGAACATTGAGCCTATGGAATTGACAGTGCAGTCAAGCTGCTCTCTAGCCAGCATATCTTTGATGCCGCCAACAAGGCTATCGCATGTTTTGGCGATCCTAGGATATATCGTGTTTTTGGCTTCAGTCAATGTTTCCAATGTAGCAATGCCTGCTACCACAGACACAGGATTGCCAGCAAATGTACTTGCCTGATAGACGCTACCGGCAGGTGCGAGCTTGTCCAATATCTCTTTCTTACCTGCGATTGCAGCTATAGGCAAGCCATTGCCAAGTGCCTTTGCAAATGTGACGAGGTCTGGCATGAGTCCAAAGAACTCACTAGCGCCGCCCAGGGCAAGACGGAAGCCGGTGACCACTTCATCAAATATCAGGATAATATCGTTCTGCTCGGTTATTTTCCTCACTTCATTAAGGTATCCCTTTTCTGGCAACACAAGCCCAATGTTTGCAAGCACAGGTTCCATTATGACACATGCAGTGTCACGGTTCTTTTCAATTGCGCGCTCAAGCTCAGATGGGTTGTTGTACGGCACAACTTTCGTATGAGCTGACGCCTCTTCAAGCATTCCCTCTGATGCAGGCAAGCTAGCCATACCTGATCCCGCCTTAACAAGAACATAATCATGCGCACCATGGTATCCACCTTCAAATTTAATCACCCCTTTTCTCTTTGTAAAAGCGCGGGCAAGTCTGATGGCATGCATTGTGGCTTCAGAGCCGGTATTGACAAGACGCACCATTTCTCCGCACGGCACAACCTGACATATCATTTCCGCAAGCTTGATCTCGCATTCTGTAGGCACGCAAAAGAGCGTCCCCTTATCAAGTTGGGATCTCACAGCTTCAATTACCGAAGAATAGCCATGACCAAGAATCATCGCTCCATAGCCCATACAGTAGTCAAGGTAGATCTGATGATCTGCAGTAGTGAGCTTACTTCCAAGCGCAGAGGTCGCAAAGAAAGGATAAGGCTCGTAAAAGCGCACCGGACTGTTAACTCCGCCGGGCAAGATGTTTTTTGCCTTGGCAAAGAGCTGATCAGATTTCAATCATGTATAGATCCCTACCAAGAGCTATAATAATTGTAATGCTAATTAACCACAAATTGTAAGAAAAAACTGCATTGGGGACATTTTCCAGCCTTATGGATGACTTGCAACTTAATATCAAACACAACCATGACGCTCTTGCTGTAGCATTAAAGAGAAGTCCCAACATAGCGTATCATAAGGTAAATGAGCTTGCACAATTTGTCGGATCGCACTATAGGGTCGATCTACAACTGCACTTTCCAATACCAGGTAAGATCTCCGATCTTGACTCATATGGCACTGAAAATATTAGCCTCGTAGTTGACAAATTTCGCAGAGTTTTTCCTGTGCCAAGAGAGACTGTGAAACAAAAGGCAGTCGAACTCATAGGCAATGATGCTAAGCCGAAGGATGCCTACACGTATGAAGGCAAAGAGGGTGCCAAGGTAATAATCATGCCCAAAGGCAGTATTGAAGTCCTGCCCGGCTCGATACATTTTTGGTGCAAGATTGATGATAGGAGGATCAGGTCGTACGGTGACTGGATGATCGAAAATGTCTATTTTCCAAAGAATTCTTAAGTTGCTTACAGCGAGTTGCCGGTAGCTGCTGACGCCACGCCAGACGCATTTGTGAGCTGGTACTGGTACAGCAGATTGTCCTCTGCGTCATATACCTCTGCCTTGACTGGTAGTGGCATGTCACGAACCACCCAGATTTTGCTTGTCTCGTCTGCGAGCTTGTAACTGAGCACAAATGAATCAAATTCCCCCGCAGGAGTGCTTACATGCTCTTCGTTTGTCACCCTAACCGTTACTGAAGACGAGCCAACAAATATCGTATTCCACGGCGCACCCACTACGAGATACTTCGGGCTTTCGCCGTACTCCATGTCGCGGACTGCAAGAATTGATGACCGTATATGCTCAAAGTAAGGCCTAAATGACTCGTCAAGCTGACCCTCTCGTGTCAGTTCTTTTGACATTATTAATGTGTGGTCTACTGTCGGCTGGTCAGTGCCGTTTGCGATGGTGAATCTGACGTTCCAATTTTCACCAACCTGGTCAAAGTTCATCAATACCCGCGCAGATTCAAGTGAGTTTGACTCACCCTTGGAAGTTAGGACGTATTCTAGGGTCATCCCGTCCTGTATGTGATCGCCAACCTTCCAAATGTCTGCCTCTGTAGGCGGGTTAAAGATGTTTGGACTAGAACTCTCAAAGCCCCCGCCTGCAGCAATAAGGGCAATGCTCACCCCAACACCCAATGTTGCGAATATGGCAGTCATGATTACCACCCGCCGGATGGCGGCTCGCCGCCGCTTTTGAGACACGATTCTGATTCAGTGATCTTGGTTATTTAAAATAGATTATCTTACTACTTCTTTTCAGACGCGTCAGCTGCCACATATTCGCCAATCTGGTTGTATATCTTTAGGAAGCGATTACCTTTCTCAGTTGTCCTGTAGATCTGCTCTCCTTCGATATACTCTAGCAGTCCATTTTCTATCAGCACTGTCAGGTATTCCTTAAGCTGTGCGTAGGACAGGAAGGCCTTATACATTATCTTAGTTTTAGTGACGCCGCCATTTGCAGCTTCTAGAATTTGAGCAGTTATATCAGTTCTGCTTCTATATTTCATACCTATCCTAGATATTAGGATCTATAAAAGCATCTCGAGGTTTTCTTATAGAAGATTTTACCTTAGGATAGAAAGCTACCATACCTCTATCGCCTTTCCTTTCTATCGTCATCATGGCCTCTTGTTTCTGCCTATGACTTAATCTTGTCCTGATTGTCTGCGGAGTTCCACGTACATTGACCGTTTCGGGCATTGTGGACAGACTCACTGATATATCCTTCCAGCGATATTCTTGATTGACTTGTGACGATTACTCAGGAGTTATATCCATCATCTATTTGTGTTCCGTAAATGCGCTCCTCGCCTCTCGTATTGTCTCTTCTATGTTGTGAATTGTTCCTGACCCTTTCGATTCCACCACAGTGAGTTTTAGTTCATCTATAAGCGCAGAAATAGAACGCAGCATTTCCTTGAGGGCATCCATCGTTTCACCAATGTTCTTGCTGTCGCCTACTGAGCTGATAGTGTTTTTTGCGGACTTGATTGTTTCCCTTGCCTCGTCAAGTACGCCGGAATTCTTCAGCTCCATTGTGACCCTTTCAATTCTTGCACTGGTTTTTTCAAATGACTCGGTGGTCTTACGAATGTTTTCAATGTTAGTTACCATGGCTGGCTCTCTAAGCGATTTAATTATCTCGCTGCCAACCTTGGCAGTATCTCGAATCTTTTCAAGCGAATTCTGAACATCCGGCGATCCAAGTTCCCTTATTATCTCAACCGCATCAGATGTCGTCTTTTTTATGTCTTTGAGCTTTTCTGCCATTTACAATAGTATCGCTTTCCGCTTTAATTGCAAAGCGGTAAAAGTTTCCGGTACCTATATTCTATAACTTGCTCGATTTTTCAGCGTCTTACCCCTACTATCCTTATTAAGATCATAATAGCTGCCCAAGAACAAAAAAGTTACACGACGTCTGCAGTCGTGACTTTTTTCTTATTCTTTTCTGTATCTATTGCAACACCTTCAGTTGGGCTCCGTGTGTCGTGCAGCTTGTCATAGTTAGCTTCGTATGCCATGCAGCATCCATGCGGTGCAATTACGTCTGACACCTTGCCCATCACATCGGGTCCTTTATCTTCTACCAGCATACATTTGCCGCCACTAGCACTCATCCAATAGATACAGTTGTAGCAGAAGTATCCTTCATGCAAGTTCGAGTCGGCAAACTTGTCATATTCAATGTATGATGCCTGTAGCTTGCTCCTTTTCTTGAACTTAGTCAGATTATCGACTGCGCCAGCAGCTTCTTTGATCTTCTGCCCAATGTCTGTCACCCTTATCGCGCCTCCTCCTCATTTGGGTCCCACAATGTGCAGAGACCGTGTGGTGCTATGATTCCAGACTCTCGGCCGTTAACGTCAGGTCCGGTATCTTCTA
>JAICVG010000198.1 GCA_025935445.1 Nitrososphaera sp.
AAAGTATAGAGCGCCAATGAGCAAAGCCCCGTTCCATAAACAAGCAGAGTAAAAGGCTCATCTGTTAAGACGTTGATTATCCATCTTTGATAGCAGCGCCTCCAAACACTTGTGGCAGACGTAATGCTCACAAAGGATTTTGTCAGCCTTTAGCTCTTCGACCTCAATTAGAAAGTATTTAGAAGTTAAGATATCACAAAACATTATGCAGCCGCAGCAGCTACGGACAGTCCCAGCAATGGACGCTTTGAAACTGAGGTGCCAACTACCAGGTTTTTGGTCGTAACTATTTTTCAAAATAGGTTGGAACACCAAAACTGTTGAAGGAACGGTTACAGTCATTTCTCTCTAGTCGTCCTCCCCCATCTTCTTCTTCGAAGAAGTGTTGATTACACGTGCGAAGGGCACTATTTTCAAGCAAACGTCACAGCAGATATACTCCCGAAAGTCTTCCTCACGTTCTAAGGCAATTGCATAGGAGCAGAAAGGACAAATTACAATTATCATTTCTTAACAAACTGCATTCCCAATGGCTCTTCTAATTCAAGCAACTTCATGAGTAAGTGCTCAGTGCAAAAATCAGTCATTCCTATTCGTTGCTTCGCCATTCTGTGACAGTAGTCGTACCTTCGTAGCACAACCCATTCAGGTGAGACGTATTTGCTCATGTTAGGTAGTCACTACCCGTACTCACTTCTCCCAAAGCTCTTCGTTTACCTCAGACTCTTTTTTGCAAGTTGTTCTATCTCTAAAATCGAGGCTTTAACTTGCGCATCCTTTTGGTTTTTTATCGTCGTTATTGCATGTGATTTCATAGGTATACTTAGGATAAGAAGGATATAAAGTAGCTGATGTCAGAAAAGGAAGAAAATAGATAAGTTTTATATCTAGAATAGAGAAGATATTTGCATGCCGCTTAAATACGAAGTACGTATCCAAGCTAATCGTAATACTAACAACAAAAAGGTTGAAGACAATATGAAAAACATAAAAGTTGAAGATGACGTGCATTCTGCACTTGGAGAACTAGGAAAGCTTTCTGAAAGCTATAATTTGGTTATTCGGCGCCTGATTACTCATTATCTAGCATGTCCTGAAGTTGAAAAGGACACGAAAACTAAAAAATGACAAATAATAATAATAATAATAATAATAATTTGCACCGCAGCAACGAATTTCGTTGTTTATTTCTCTCCTCCCTCTCCCCTCACTGCTAGTCTGTTTATAACTACCAGAGCATTTCGTCATTTTGGTCTCCATCGGTTTGGTCTATTCAATTCACGATAGCCCAAGAGGTACATCCAAGTGGATTAGACTGCAATCAGGTGAAAGCATCATCTTAACTTTTAATGAACACAAGGTAAACACAGTTGAGATTTTGGAGATGGCAGAAAAGTCCCGAGAGCTGAATATGTTGTTACTACAGCAGACGGTTCTGAACGAACGATAGATTTCTTCAAAAGTTGGTCACAGCAAATCCAAAACCTATTGAAGAAAGGACATAGGAAGATTGAAGCAACACGCCAAGGAGTTGGAAAGAACGCCAAGTACCTTTTTTGTTCCTGCTTGAAGATTATGGTGCGAGTAGTATTAGAGTACCTCCTAGGTAGGCAGTAACTAAAGAGACAGGAAAAACCTATTAACTTCAGTAACAAAGTCTAGTTATTGACAGCTGATACTAATATCAATTATAATTCTTCTGGAGAGGCTGTAAATACAGCAGCCGATTATGAAATAGAGGTTGAGAAGATTCCATTAACTAGGATTCCATTAACTGAGTTATACATAAGGGCTGAAGAAAAG
Source organism: Nitrososphaera sp. (assembly GCA_025935445.1). Lineage (GTDB taxonomy): Archaea > Thermoproteota > Nitrososphaeria > Nitrososphaerales > Nitrososphaeraceae > Nitrososphaera. The sequence goes on from JAICVG010000198.1 coordinate 1,804, forward strand.
ATAAAGGCGGCTGGTGGAATGAAGACGACAGAGCAGGCCATGACGGAACTAAAAGAAGAAGCTCGAGGGGCGTATCCCAAAACAGTTCAAAAACTAGCAGAAGAGGAGCCCGATATCGGCTTAGTTCCACCAACCAATGAAGAAATGAGACCTCACGTCAGGAGGGTTGATAGAGCTTTAGCGGCGCATATCAAACGGGCAAGAAAGTTATACTGCAGTGGCGGTGCTAACAAGATGATAGATGATGCTCAATTCTATGAGATGTTTAGGCTGGCGAATCATTTATCTGATGAACCAAAGGAAGAGTTCTATTCTATGGTGGAAGACTTGAAACGTAAGAAGCTATTGTGATAGTAGTAGCAAAATTAAAGAGGCGGGTGTGTGAGTCTCTGTCTTGACCGCATCCTCTTTGTGTGCTCATTACGAGCAGTTGGCAGTGTGACTCAACAAAAACGCTCGCACACATGTTGGCTATTCTTCCCCGCCCCCTTTCAGTGCTAGCCTGTTTATAACTATATAGCGTTTTCTCATTATGATCCCGTCGATTTGGTCTATTCAATCCACGATTCAACAGAAGTAGCCATCCAAAAAATGATTGAAGCAAGTCAAAGAATGATAGACGTGAACAGCCAAGTAGGAGGGGAAGCAAGAGAAGAAGGATGGGAATTAATCCAGCTATGAAGAGACATTTAGAATTAGAAATAAAGACTATTCAAAATGCTCCAAGAGATGCAGATAAGTTAAGGAAGCTTTTGGAATTAAAGCAAAGACAAAAGGATGAAGCTATGCATATTGAAGATAAACAAAGGCTCGTTACAGAAATTGAAATACTAAAGCTGGTACTGTATTTGGTCTGCAGAAAGCAGCAATAGCAACAAAAGATATTAATAAAAAATCTCTTTTCTTTCAGAGGTTGTTATTATTCAGCTACTGTTCTAATCTTTTTTAGCATGCCACGCCGTGGCGAAATTGTGCTTGTTGCCGGCTGAAGAGAGTGAGTGGTATATATGCGTAGGCTACAAGGACGGCTCCTCGTAAAACCCTGTAATATAGGATTGTAGGGGAATGCCAGCTTCTTCAATTTATAAAATCAGTACATTTGCTTATAAAGCCTGTACATTGCAGTACATTTGCAGCAAAATGATATAGTTATCGGTGCTAAACTACTCCTTATTGATCGCTACATAATTTTCCAAATATATAGCGGGCAAAAAGTTCCTTCATTGGCTCTTTGTTTTTCCTTACTTTTGAGCATAATTATTATAGCTTGGAGGGTTTCCAACCATAGGAAGGGAAGAAAGCTTTGAAAAGTCATCAATTGTCTTATTAGAAGGTGGTCCAAAAAAATTCTCAATTTGTCTCAGAAAGCCCTGATAGTTCGCAAATCGAATAGAAGAATCATGATACGCCTGAATGTTGTTTAAAACTGTGCCCCCAATGTACGAAGTGACTTCTGCCATGCAATATCTATAGTTGAGGAGTATTATTGCTGCCAAAGTTAATACAGTGATTATCAACGAACCAAGAATATAGATGGCAAAGGTCTTATATTCAATGTAAAGAAATCCACAGACGCTTGCGAAGACTGAGCCTAATTCTGCTAGCATCACTATTTTCAACTATCTATTGTCTGCCGACATCTGCAGCCAATGAAATCTTGATTAACGAAGTTGAACTTAATCCTCCAGGCACTGATAGCGGTATAGAAAAAGCTGAACTTTATAATCCATCAAATAGCACTATCGATGTCAGCGGTTGGACCATAAGCTCCACTAGAGGTACAGCTGCCACTATAGTCATAAACCAAGGAACCACCATTCCTATCAAGGGTTACCTGATAGTTGGAAGCGATTCACAACAATGGCTGGATAATACCGGTGAAGTCGTCCAGTTAATGAATGATTCAGGAATGCTGATAGATTCTGCCGGTCCCTTTTCTGATGAAGACAACGATGAAGCGACTTGGCAGCGATCACCAGACGGGGAAGACGATTGGGTCTTTTCAAGCAATACGCTAGGTGGTGCTAACTTTGGCACTTTAGTTTCCGGTCCAGAGTCGCCGTTGGCGATTGCACCTGAACATACAATACAGCCAAATCCATCA
>JAICVG010000123.1 GCA_025935445.1 Nitrososphaera sp.
GAGCAGTCCTCATCAAGGAGTATTTTTTCGCCCGGTGCTGGTTCAAAACTCACCACATTTTTATCTTCAAAGCAGAGCCTATATTACTATTGCAGCCATTGCTGATAAAAAGGGGAGCAGAAGCCGACATCTACATTGTAGAGTGGAATAGCAAGAAGGCGGTTTCCAAAGTGCGCTCACCCAAGTCCTACCGCCATCCAGAGCTAGACTCCGCAATCAGAAAGCACAGGACGATACATGAAGCAACTTTCATGTCTGCTGCGAAGTCTGCAGGCGTCATGACTCCATTTGTACATTTCGTCGACCCTAGTAAGGCTGAAATTATAATGGAGTTTATTGAAGGGCAAAATATCAGAGACGCGCTAACGCCGGACATCTGCTACCCGATAGGTCGCTGTGCCGCACTGCTACACGCAAGCAAAATTATCCACGGCGACCTGACGACTTCAAATTTTGTAATAAACAAAAGGCTTGTCCTACTAGACTTTGGTCTTTCGTACTATTCAGAGCGCACCGAAGACATGGCAACCGATATCCGACTTATAAAAGAAGTATTTACCAGTGCACATATAGCAGTCAGAAAAGCCTTTTCTCGCTTTGTAGAAGGTTATGCTAGTGTTGCCGGCAGAAAAAGGACAGATAAAATTCTAGTAAATGTCAGGAAGATAGAGGAGCGCGGAAGATATGCGAGGATGACTTAGATCATGGAAAAAAACATAACCTTTGCAAGTACAAACCAAAATAAGTTCCTTGAAGTCCAATCAATACTCTCGACCCGAAACATTTCCGTCGACTTTTCGCAAATCCACCTTGTTGAAATCCAATCAGACTCCCTTGAGGGAATAGCAAGGGAGAAGGCAAAAACTGCATTTGCAAAAGTGGGAAGGCAGGTCATCGTCGAAGACGACGGCCTCTTTATCGACAACCTTGGCGGCTTTCCAGGACAATATTCATCATTTGTATTCAGAACCCTTGGAAATGATGGTATACTAAAATTACTTGCTGGGTCAGCCAAGCGGTCAGCATATTTCCGCTCACTGATTGCTTTCTATAATGGAATAACATTGTCAATATCAGATGGAAGAGTTGACGGCAGGATATCTGACAGGGTAACAGAGGGCGGTTGGGGCTATGATCCTATATTTGTCCCTGATGGCACCAACCTCACATTTGCGGAGCTAAAGAAAAGCAAGAATGAATATTCTCATCGAAAAAGAGCACTTGAAAAATTTGCCCTGTGGTATCTAAAGTTCTGACTCTCAAAGCATGTATTCTTTAATCCACCTGTCCACATAGCGCACTTTATTCTGTAGTACCACTATCCTTGAAATCTCACTTTCATCCATTACCTTGAATGAACGCATCTTGGCACACAGCTCTGCTGCAAAGTTCCTTATTTCATGCATTTCCAGCATGTGGTCTCGCTCTAGCCGCTGTGTCGACATGCCAATGTGCATATAAGATTTCAGCTCAATAAAGTGGGGGTTACCCTGCACCATCATATTTGCAAATTCTCTAACAAAATCATAGCTGTCGTTGTATCCCTTTATCAGAGTCATCCGAAGCACAGTTCTGGTATTGAGGGTTGCAAGTAATCTAAGGCTCTCCCACCAGCGCTCCCATGCGTCGCGGTGACGTGGACGGTTTATCTGATAGAACATTTTTTTGTTTGAAGCGTTAGTCGATAAGTAAATCTGAGTGGGCAGTGCGCCTTCTACAGCTAGCCTCTTTAGCATATCCGGCTCTTGCCCGTTTGTCACCAGAAAAATTGACTTAGTTGCCTTGAGCGATCTTAAGTATTTTATCAGCTGCGGCAGCTTAGGGTACATCGTGGGTTCGCCTGATAATGAAATTGCATAATGGGCTGGCAGCAGCGATTCATCAAGTTTTTTCTTATTATTCTTAGGGTCGCCATAAAAGCCATTTATCAGCTTTTTCCGCTCAGCCATCAATTGTTCAATGATAATATCCGGCTCATCGACCAGCTCCTCTGGCATCTGCAGCGTATCATAAAACTCTGTTGGGCGCCAGCAGTAAATGCACCTGTTTTCGCAGTTCATTGCAGTCGGGGTCATCTCCATGCATTGGTGAGTAGAGATGCCGTAGAACTTGTGTTTATAGCAGTTGCCCTCTTCCGCAAACGACTTTTTCGTCCAGTGGCACAGCTCCACTGAAGAGTGGTTGTAGACTCCGTACTTGGCCTTCTGCAACCTTGCTTTTAGCTGGGGTGTGATCTGGATCAGGTTGTTGTGTATGGAGTGTGAAACGTGCTCGTCTGAGCAGCTCATGCTGACTTTGGTATTAGCTTGTAGATCAGATTTAAATTTTTCACCGTGCCGACTGGTAGCCGTGGCTGTAGATACAGATAGAATAATGAAAGTGGGGCTTGAGCTTGCCGGCTGGAAGAAAATGCCGGCAGACAGCGCCGTGCATATAAAAGGTAAGAACATAAGCAAAGTGCTGATCGGAATAGACATAGGAACCGCAGAGCTGATGCTTGCAAAGCAGCTTGAGTGTGATGCAGTTATTGCTCACCATCCCATTGGTGCTACTGCAGTGAATTTTTACAAGGTATTTGATAGGCACATCGACTATATGGTAGAGCATGGTGTTCCAAAGAAAATCGCAAGAGAGGCCGTTGAGAAGCTCAAGGAGCGAATCGAGACACGTAACCATGCTAATATTTACAGTGGTGTTGTTGGAGCTGCCAAGGCGCTTTGCATGCCGCTTGTCAATATCCACCAGCCATGTGACGAATACATGCGGCAGGTTATATTGCGCGCTATTAAGGCCGGCAGGACAGAATACGTATCAGATATTGTCAAATCCATTAGTAAGATCCCGGAATTCCGCCATGCTGCAACCAAGGTACGAGTAAGTTTTGGGAATCAAAACAACAAAGCAGGCCATTGGACTTTAGTGGTGGCCGCAGGTACCAACGGTGGCTTTAACATTGCTAAGGCATACTTTCAGCATGGTGTTTCTACAGTCATCTATCTGCATATAGATTATGGCGAACTGATGAAAATGAGGGAAGAAAAGCTGGAGGGCAACCTTGTAGTAATGGGACACTTGGGGGGTGACTCAATAGGCCTCAATGGCCTTGCAGAACGGCTTGAGAACTTAGGTATTGAAACTGTCAGAGTCGGCATTCTTCCAAATAGATGATGATGGTCGAACGATTATATACTGTAGTTGTTGCAAACTTGCTAGCTGGCTGGCCTTCGTAGTATAGCCTGGTTAGTATAGGCGGCTGTGGTCGAATTTTTCGACTTCTGGCAGAGACCGCTTGAGGAGGGTTCAAATCCCTCCGAAGGCCCCATCTTGCGATGACAACAACAACACCTTTCGGTAAGGCTTTTTTCAAGTAATAAAAAGAAGGAGGAAAAAGTTTTACATCCTTTGGCCGATATTGAACCAGCCGTGTCTTGCAGTTGCTATGACGATTCCAACAATTGCAACAGCCAGCACGATTACAGCTATTGTGTTGAATTCTGGGATTACGGAGGTACCTATAACATCGATTGATCCAGCACCTGCTGGGAAGCCAATTAACAGCGTTCTAGTATCTTCTGCTGGCTCGATTTCACCAGGTTGTTCGTATTCCGCGTTATCAATAAATGCTGCAAAATCCGCATCTGATCCTTCAACTGTTTTAGAGTCAATTACCTCTCTTGGTAGTCTGAGAGCTAGCGTTCCATTACTCATTGAGTTAATTGTAACTCCAAGCGTTTGGTTCTCGCCATGGATTGTCATATTCTCCACAGAGCCACCAGTGATCATATACTCTATTGGATGTGTTTGGCCTCCTACTATAAGGTCGAATGGTGTCCATTCTCCTCCTCCTGTTGCATTAATAGCAGGAACTTCTGCCTCGTCAGTTGTGGCAGCATTTGTCGCGTTAGTCGTGGCAGCATCTGTCTGGGCATATGTAGTTCCAATCGGTACAACCAATGCAAGTGATGCCAGTAATATTCCTATTAATGTATATGCTTTATAGTCCATTTTCCTTCATGCACTCCATCACGCTATAATTGCGTTACTATTTATCCTTTTTGTGCGGAAACTCTAACGCTTAGTTCATTTCAAACAAGCTCAGTAACGCAATTACCTGAATTTTTCAAAAGAAAATCAAGTGCCTACGTGTGCGAATACTTATATATGCTCACTCTTCATTAGGTTTGACTTTGATGTTTTTTTTTACAGAAAATCTGTTTTTCTATTCGGAGGTATGTTCTATTGTCTGAAAAAAAGGTAGTCAAGATAACGAACCACATTTACCAGCCAAAGCACGAAATTCTGCCCAAAGATCAGGCAGAAGAAATTCTAAAAAAGTATAACACCAAGCCAAGCCAGCTTCCGTATGTCATGAGAAGTGATAAGGCGCTCGAAGACTTAGATGTTAGGCCAGGTGACATTATTAAAATAACGAGAAAGAGCCCGACCGCAGGTGAAAGTGTATATTACCGTTACGTCGTAGAGGGTTGAGTATACAATGATAGAGAATTCTATCGAGATGTGGCCGATTATCAACGATATTTTACGAAGGGAAGGCGTTGCAAGGCAGCACCTGAACTCTTATAACGAATTCATGGAGCGGGGACTCCAAAGTATAATCGATGAAGTAGGCGAAATTGAAATAGAAACCGCAGAATATCCTTACAAGATCAAACTGGGGAAGATCAAGCTCCAGCAGCCGAGAATAATGGAGCTTGACGGCTCGATAACACATGTTGCCCCAATGGAAGCAAGGCTTCGTAACTTGACCTATGCATCACCTGTGATGCTGGAGTGTAGCGTAGTCGAAGATGGCAAGATTCTAGAATCGCGCTTTATCCACATAGGCGACATGCCGGTGATGGTTAAGTCCAATACATGCATTCTGCATAACCTGCCTGAGTCCAAGCTTGTGGAATTTGGCGAAGACGCCCGGGACCCCGGTGGGTACTTCATCATTAACGGCTCAGAACGGGTCATAGTAGGACTTGAAGATCTTTCATATAACAAAATAATTGTAGATGCCGAAGAAACTACAGGCACTATGCTGTACAAGGCCAA
>JAICVG010000303.1 GCA_025935445.1 Nitrososphaera sp.
GAGAATATCTTAGAGTTTGGTAATAATTTGAGCTAAGAGAAAATTTTTTAAAGCAATTACTTCCGTACTCTAAGCAGAAGTTGCCATCTTCTTACCATGATCAATCTTCGTATGTTCCTCTAAGTCCAATTGGCTTGGAAATGATCTATTGCACGTTTGACAATAGTACACGGGTCTTACTTTGCGAGGTGGCGGAGTCTTCACTTTTACCTCTGTGCCGTCAACTTTGATCTTTTTTTCATTCTCCTTTTTTTCCTCTCTTGTCACCATTCTTCATCGATTGTATTGTATGTTTTAAAGGGTTTCGGGGCGACTAGGAATGGGACAAGTTTACAGGAAATTTGAACGCTGCCTTATCTGCTTCTTTCTTATCCATTATTGTAAACATATATTGGATCGAGCAAACATGAAAAGGCTCAGATGTAATGTCTATGGATATTATAGCTGTAACAGGAAAAATGTAAGTGCGATCTAAGTTGCCACCACCTGAGTGGAATATGGCGAGAATAGAAGAAATGCAGGATATAAAGAAGACAGAGACAACTATTCTAACAAATATTGCTATTAGTGATGTGACTGATCTTTCCATTTATGATAGTTTTATCTAGCTTTTTGTACGTAGCATAATCATGGCGAAACTGACTATCCGCCGTAAGGGGCATACAAGAAAGGCATTTACGGCAAAGCGAGGTGGAAAGAAAATAAAAGTCGCCAAGGCGCGGGTAAATCCCTCGACATTTAAAATCAGTGACCGAGGAAAGCAGGGCCGTGGACCTAGGGTTGTCCCACCACTGGAGGAAGGTGCACTGGGAGGACAGGGTTTCTTTGATCGTTCAAATGAGGAACAAGAACAAATAGTATTCAATCGCGCTAAAGAAATGGGTGAAAGAAAGGTAGTTGGTGAACTGCGTGCATTGCAGGTATTCTTCAAGAGAACCGATCCGCAAAAGTCAAGGCGGGCGCTAGAATTGAGCAAGAAAGTCGCCGGCAGCTTCAAAGATAGACAAAAGGTCAGCTATCCGGAAGGCTTCGGTAAGAAACAATAGAGAGATTCTTAAGAATACTGAGTCTGCCTACGTTCTCCTGCTTTGCGTACGACAGTTGAGGTCGTGGAATCAAGAATTAGGCGACTCGACAGTCGAGCTATCATCTTATGTTCTTCCTAATTACTCTAGACATACCTTTGGTCTGTAAAATAAGTCTGCCGGATTTCAATGAAATTAATATGGTTCCGTCATATGGTCATCTTAGCTCCATTGGCTGCAAATCTTTTTAGCTTCTATATATCTAGTTACATCTCTGAATCCCAGAACTCAAGGGACAAATCCCTGCTTAGAGATTCATCATATGATATTATACACCAGCTTGAAAAAACGGCAAACCTTCTCTATTCAGCAGCTGAGAAGTACCTTCGAGATGCCGAAAAGCATGGCAAGCCAGAGCTAGTTAAACTGTGGAATTCTATAAAAGAAGACGACCAAAACCACTTAAAGATGCCAAGAAATGAGTTTATCAAAGAAGTCAAAGAAAATACGTTTAGTTAAGGAAGACAAAAAATGTTGTTTAGAGAACTAAAGGGGACAGGCGGTTGGCTGAAAAATTGCTTTGACTAAAAGGCACAGTAAAGGGTCTTAAGTACTATGATAATGGTCCTATCGTAGTTCTAGCTATTCTATGTAGCGGGTAATTATTGGTAATGAAATAACAACAAGACTTAGAGCCTAGCTACACCTTGTGATTTCTAGACTGGAGCTTCTCCCTCTATCCTGAATTGACAGCTGGAGCATTTATGCCTGACGCGACTTAATGCGTTATAGCAGAAGCATTACAGGTTCCTCAAACTGAAAATAGATGGAAAAGATTGATCTGAGGGTAAGTCATATAGATGACGGCGAGAATATAACACCAACCTTGAAAGAAAACTAGAGGCTGCAAGCTGCGCTAGGACCAAGAATCCAATTAAGACAATGGCTGTGCAAACGATAATTGATATAGCCATTTGGTCCACGGATACGAAAAAACCTTCTCCCTGGAGAGCATTGATAGGTTCGTTTTCAAACACAATAGGCTTGAGACATATCATCATTTTTCATGTGTGAATAAAATCTATCTACTTACTGCCACCATATAACAAAAATTCCAAATCTAGCTCAAACTAAAGCCACAGGAGAACGTCTTAATATAATTTAGCCCTTACCGGGACTCTGCACCTATCAACTATGTATATACACTGCAGATTGCTCAAAGTAATCCTATGCATCATTAGAAACCAGTAGTATAAAGAATACAGCTGTTCTCTAGAACAGTCAACTGTATCTTGAACATTACCTATGATTCTCAAATTTTTAAATTCCTTACAATAGAATTAGAGAAAATGACTAAGGCTGTACCCTTTGATAGCATTTGTAGTTGCAAGATATGCAACCATAGTTTAGCAAGAGATTGCATAAACGTCAGTTGTAGTTGCTGTAGCACAAGCAACCATTCTATGGTGATGGATGGAATAGAAGGTTTTCTCCC
>JAICVG010000318.1 GCA_025935445.1 Nitrososphaera sp.
AAAATAAGAATCCCTCCTATAGCAAAGACTACTGCTATACCAATGAATAGAGCTATTCCCTCGTTAGTAGCCAGTCTCTCAGGAATGAAATCAGCAATATATCCAATCTGAGAATCTACCATGAAAGTAACAACTAGAATTGAAACAAGGATTAGGAGTTTCTTATCGCCAATTATTGATGGTTGTAAAGTACCTGCAAGGTTTGCCTTAACCATTCCATTTGCCTTAGGCGTAGGAGAACGAAATATTTTATAAAGGATGCGGTCCAAAGTGTGAGAAATTATATCCTATGGTCGAAATGAAGCCACAATTATTAAGTGCAGATCTTCAATTCTTTAAAGCTTATGATCTGTCAAAACAATTTTTTTGCAACTTCGCAAAAAAGAGAGCGAAGAAGGGTCAACACCAACAACGTTTCAGGTCTACTCCCGCAGAGGCAGCACCAGTCAGCTAGTGCGTAACCCACTTTTACTGTGAACTATGTAGCAGTCAGTTTCTTCTACTATGAGCACAGAAATGTTTATGTTTTTTATCTGCAGTGGGCTAGACTAGAGTAGAAAAGCTGCAGCTGAGGTCGTGGGTTCAAATCTCACATAATTCATTTTTGCCAATCTAGTAGAATACGGTATTGGTTTGGGTTTATTTTTGATGAGTGTAGGACAAAATGTCTAAGAATAGAACATAGATAGATTGTTCTACCATAAAATTTCAAAGAATACTTAAGATGCTCACAACAGATAGCCAATGAATGGGATCGGTACAGGAAGAAAACAAACAGATGGTTCGTCAGTACTTTGAAGCTTTCGATCGACACGATACAGAAAGAATTGGACAATTAGTATCAAGCACCGATTACACTTTTCACTTTTTAGGAATGCCTACCATGGATTGGAATGGATACAAGCAATTCATTATTGCCATTACCAATGCATTTCCAGATGTTCATCATGAGATCGTAGAAATGATAGCAGAAGGAGATGATAAAGTCGCAGATCGTTTTAATATTACTGGTACACACAAAGGAGAGTTCCAGGGTATACCCCGACTGGCAAGAAAACATCTTTTGGTGGGATGCAATTCTTTACTATCATTAATGGCAAGATTACAGAAATATGGGCAAACGTAGACATGATGGGATTGATGCAGCAGATTGGAGTGATACCTGCAACAACATCACGTGCTAATGGTAATACTGGTAGTACTGATCGCTTTCCATAATAGATCGACACCAACATAGCAATGACATTTGTTGACAGCTATAGTCTTGAATAAGAAAGATTGTCTAGACTTGGCATTGCTGAGGTCGTGGGTTCAAATCCCACCCGGTCCACTTTTATCTGTGTTGGAACTACGGTATTGGATTGAGTTCATTTTTGGTAAGTGTAGGACAAATTCATATAAGATGCCTAGAGAGCTGCTTTCTTGGTCTGCTGCCAGACAAAATTCCTTTAAAGTAATTATGTATATACATATAACCGCCTATGGAAAAGCTAGAAGATGAGAACTCATCTCAACCATCATTGTACTTCTCAAAGGCTTTAGAGGGTGTAAGTCAATTTCCTCTAATGCAGGCTCTTGGAGGTCGAAGGTCCCGAAGGTTTTGTCTGGGCGCAGAAATACCAGATGGTCCTCTGGCTTTCAAATCTAATCAGAAACCTCTTCCACTTACAGAACTAGAACAAATGCTTTTGCTGACTTCAATGTCAGGTTCGACTGGATGGCATTATACTATCAGCTATGACCAATCTACACGACCGCAGCTTCCATCTTTTAGTGCTGGTCCTGCTGGAAGAACCTTTCCATCTGCTGCTGGTTTTCACATATCTGACCTTTTCTTTACAGATGATAATGGGACATATTACTTTCCCACACGTGACTTCCACCCTCCATCAGAGAATTATAGCGGAAAGCGAGAGCAACTAGAAAACTTTCTTGAAGCACATAAGAAAAGAATACGAAAGCTATCTGACAAGAGATTGTATATCCCAAATGAGACTCCCTATATGGACCCCCATAACACATGGATTGCAAATCATGAAGGCTCTACACTTGTTCTTCCAGTTGCAGATTTAGCTCAGCATATGCTTGGTGCTATTTGGTATTATGCTCTAGATGGAAGAGTGATATACGATGATATAGCCAAAAAGCCAATTCCAGAATTAGAAAAATTTCCAGATGTGGTTTTGATCGCACGAAAAATAAACAACGGAATAGCTGGATGGAATGATGGATTTGCAAAGGCAAAGGGAAAATACCTGGTTGTTTTAGATGATGACAGTCATTTAGAAAGCGGTCTTG
>JAICVG010000304.1 GCA_025935445.1 Nitrososphaera sp.
AAAGTATCCATCCAAAAACTTTAAGGCTAGCGTGTCCTCAGATAATATTCGAATAGAACCCTTCTAAAAAGAACTGATAAGAGAGCGGGCCCAGAGGGTTCCGGCCAAAAAAAACTTCAAAAATGAGACCCGATGCAACGTCAAGGCTTGCTTTAGGAGAATAATTGATGATAAAAACAACAGCGGGACTCATTGGTATAACTTCATCGCTAGTGTGGACTGGCAGCTGTTCCGTGAATTCTTACTGCAATGAATGAATGAACGTCCGCGAAACATAGGTTAAGAGACTGAAAGCAGTTTGCTCATATCTGTGGACGAACCACTAAATTGGTGCTAGTTTCTTACATGATTGTCAACTCGTGGGTGCTGGTGTTGTTCCTGCAGCTCCTGTTATTGCTCCTCCTCCTGCTGCATCTAGGATTAATTGGGCAATCTCATCTGGATGTGCAACATATGATGCGTGACTGGTATCTATTGAAATAGTGGTAGCATTCATCCGTTGTGCGAACATACGTTGCGTGTCAGGGGGTATCATGTGGTCGCTATCAGAGACTTGATACCATGTCTTCAATTGTTTCCAAGCCGGAGGGCCAGATGGTTCACCAAAAATTGATTGATTAAATGGTTTTTGTGCGATAGCCATTATGTCGGCCTCAGTCGTATTAACATCTTGAGCAAACGCATCGTGGAACATATCTGGGTTTATATATGTCAGTCCTGCGCTATCCGCAATTAAAATTCCTGGCGGTAGCTTGTCTGGGGTAACGAATGTCCCAAGGGATTGTCCCTCATCAGGTGCAAAGGCAGCGACATAAACTAGCCCAGTGACATTGGGATTATTAGAACCAGCATTTGTTATGACAAATCCACCATAGGAGTGGCCTACCAGAAGGACTGGCCCACCAGCGAGCTCAATTGCACGTTTTACAGTAGCAATATCATCAGCCGAATTATGAAGTGGAAGTTGCACTGCAATAACTCTGTGTCCTGCGTTCTTTAGAGTAGTAATCACTTTGCCCCACGAAGAGCCATCAGCCCATCCACCATGAACTAAAATGATAGTTGTGTTAGTGCTAGTTGCATTCGTTGTTGTTCCCATGCCCTGTGTTTCCTCAGGTTGAATTAAAGTATTATTGCTCTCCGTGCTAGCGAAGCTAAAATATGGAGTTAAAGTAAAACTCGCAATAAGAGTTGAAGTTAGAAAAAGTAAGACTACGAAACTTGTCTTTTGATTATGCCTGCTTGACACGCACCTAATGATTACAATGTTTATTTAAAGATGCCGCAAGACTTGTATAGAATAAGCGGCAGCAATAGGAGTCTCATAACAATTCTTCGCAAAAACAAGAGAATTTGAGGGGGCATACCCCTTCTTAGATACATTTCCATTTTCTATCCGCCATCTACTTAAATACAACTTTGAGGAGAGGCACTTATTGAAGAGTAATGAGAAAAGCTCCATCTTCCACAATACTACCATCTATCATGTTGCCGTTTTCATAGTTGTTGCATCAAGTATTTTTCTTCTTATTGGAATTGGTTCAAATCAACCTCAAATTACAATGGCACAGCAGCAACAACAGCAGCAACAATTGCAAGCTAACCAAACATTTTCTCCTTCTGTTGAAGAACAACAACAGCTTTTGGAAGGCATATCTTTTCAAATCGATAATGTGACTTTTACTCATCATATGGCATCCGTCAATCGAATTCAGATGCACTATGTAATGGGAGGTGAAGGAGATCCTCTAGTGTTGTTGCATGGATATCCACAATCGTGGTATGAATGGAGACATATCATGCCAGCATTGGCTAAAAATTATACAGTAATCGCACCTGACCTTCGAGGATTTGGTGATTCTTCAAAACCAGTTACAGGTTATGATGGCAATACTACTGCAGAAGATATCTACCAATTGGTGTCTCAGCTAGGGTTTAGCAATATTTTCTTAGTAGCACATGATGTAGGAGTTCAAACAGCATATTCATATGCTGTCGACCATCCTAACGATGTAACTAAATTAGTGCTCATGGATTTCGCATTCCCAGGTTTTTTCCCTCCAGAGATTGGTGAGAATGGGCCTTGGTGGTTTGCTTTTTATCAGGTGCCTGATATACCAGAGGCTCTTATAGAAGGTAATGAGCGAGAATATTTATCATGGTTTATGAAAGGATTGGCTTACAATCCATCTGCAATTACAGAAGAAGCCATAGATGTATTTGCAAGTCACGCTGCATCTCCTGGTGGACTGCGTGGAGGAATTGAACATTTTAGAGCCTTCCCTGAGGATGCAGAGCAAAATATAGAATCAGCCCAAAATAAGATAACAACTCCTGTATTACAACTGGGCGGTGATATTTATCCAGCTTTAGGTGGGGATTTCCCAGCGAGCTTTGGGCTAAGTTCAACGCAAGCATTAGCTGCAAATGTAACGGGGGTCATAGTTCCATTTTCAGGACATTGGATTCCAGAAGAGCAGCCAGAATTTGTAATAGACCAGCTATCCAACTTCTTTG
>JAICVG010000028.1 GCA_025935445.1 Nitrososphaera sp.
AAACGATTAGCAAGAATGAATGCAGGAATGCATCCTAGATAGTGGTAGTTTTGTCGCAGTAAGCGGAATATCTTGTGTTGCTTGCCTTGGCGCAGTCGTATCCATTCAATCAATCAATCAGCCCTCGACGCTCCTTGTGAAACCATTAGAAGAGATGAATTGAAGTGGCAGATATGCAGGTCTTGACGCAATAAAACAACAATCTTGAATGCATTATTATTATTACTAGTAAATTGATTATGACTAAAGTTGCTCACCATTGGCAGAGAGCAGGTTGCATGACTCCATCAACAATGGCTAATAAGACAAAATCTCATCTCTTATAGACTCTGTGTGTGATAAACTTACAGAGATATTATGGATGATGGCAACAAAACAGCCAGACGCGTGTATCTACCCACGGTGGAGCCCTACAGAGCCCGAGCCGATCGAATGAAGGATGCTAGTTTGCCAGAATGTAAAGAACCATAGAATATCTTGTCTATTGAGACCACACACAGGAGACTCCCTCTCATCTCCGTATATTTCTTGTATAGATATGAGATATAGATATAGAATGCTTCAGCCATTGCAAAAGTCTGCTCCTATCACCAATGCATAAGGCATAATCTATAGCATAGGTATTGTCGATGCTACTGCCGGCATCGTGGAAAACATGAAGCGGCGCTAAATAATAAGATATAGTCATTCAAACATTCGACGTACATCGCCTTCAAGCACACCCGATCCTGAGTGCAACCTGTCGATGTGGTTTGACAGCCCCTCTTTTGTATCAAATGGAGATTCACAGTATGGACACAAAAGCTTGGCAGTGCTGATGTCTCTCATGTAGACTATGGCCTTGGGATTGATGATGCAGACAGGAGTACCCTTGATAGCAGTGTGCGCTGTGGACACTGTAGCCATATGGATCTTCTCAAAGATGTCATCCCGGGAAACCATTCCAAGCACAGCCGAATGGGAGCTCACGATTACCTGCCTTACTACATGCTTGTCCATGATTGACAGGGTTTCCTGAACAGTGTTGTGCGGGCCCACGGCAAGAACGGGGCTTGTCATTATTTCCCTGAGCCTAACTTTGCTGGGGTTTCTTCCCTGTGACATCACCTTGAACAGAATGTCAGTCTTACTCACGATTCCCACCACTTCTCCTACGTGTGACACAAGGACGCTTCTGATGTCTCTCTCTTTCATGAGGTCTAATACTTGATCCGTGAATTTGTCACCCTCTAAAATGGCCACATTAGAGTTTATGAAATGCTCAATAGGTGAAGACAATAGTGCGGAAATATCGTCTGGAATGAAGGAACTGCTCATACATATTTTTGTCCATTCTGTTTTATTTAAGCGTGGCTAAGCTTGTTTGTCTTCAAACCTGAGCTTTATAAGGTTCTGACCGCCTGCCTTGCGTATTTCGACAAGCTCTTCGCGCTCAAGTCTCTTGACCAGCCTCCATATCGTCGTCTTGGGTAGCTGAAACTTGCTTCTGATCTCGCTTTCAAAAGCTGCCCCTTCCTTTTCCGCTAAGAACTTTAGCACCTGTTGATCCTCTGGGCGCAAGTGTGGCCTTTCTACAAGTATATTGCCAACTATATGCGAAAGGATAGAGCTATCTATCTGAGAATCAGAGATAGTACCTGGCATTGGAGGAATGCTGGTGGTAGTCTCTTCTTCCACTGATCCTGCCCTCTCTTGGTGCTCGTCTTCTACTTGTACAATATCTTGTTTGGGGGCCCCCGCTGGTACTGAATTAGCAGGCCGGAAGACAGCTCCTACCCTGCTACTGATATTGTTATTATTGTTAGTGTTGGTGGCCTTTGGTTGTAGATCATTTGCCTTGTGAAGTTCTGGCACTGGCTTTGAGCGCCTCCTCTTCCTGAAGAATACTATGACGCCTATCCCTCCTGCCGCTGCCGCAGCTGCTACTGCTATTGCTGCGATTATCAGAGGTATTGGTATTTCTGTCTGTGCAGGTTTGTCACCTAGTGCTGTAACAGCATCTTGCGCAGAGTTTCTAGCTTCCGTATAGTTGCCAATTGCAAATTCGTTGTTTGCCTGCTCGAGCATCTGCATAGTGACAGCATTATCTAAGCCGCTTCCCCCTCCAGCAGCAGCACTATTTATCTGTGCCTCGGCATTGGCAAGTGCTTCTTGGGCAGCGGCGTGCTCCCTGCCTGTGGCAATAGCTGCGTCATTTGCTTGATCTGCCAATCTTTCAGCTTCTGTAAACATCCTGTCATCACGTGCATCTATCGCTCTCTGAAGCAGATCCTTTGCGCTTGTCAGCACAATCCCTGGATTGTTGTTGTTTATCTGAACAATAGTACTTTCGGCTGCCGTGATTACGATGTTTGCCTGCTCTTGTGTGCCCAAAGCTCCTATTATGTAAACGAACCTTATGTTGCCAGGTTTGTATGTAAGGATTTGCTGATCACCTACAAGCACTATAGATGGGTTTTCTCCTGGATCCGTCAATATGCTATCTGGAGGCAGCTTGACTGAGAAGGTGATGGTAGAATTAAGGCTGAATATCCATTCCCTTCGGTCTTTGGACAAAAAATCCGAAGTGGTATAACTTATCTTGAGGTTTGAAGCGTTTGGCCTACTGAGGACAATTTCATTTGGCATTTCTCCTCTGTTAAATCCGACCACATTGTCCTCATAGTCAACGACGACAAGGTCCCTGATGTCGTCTCCAAAAAGCTTGATCCTTATTTCTTCAGCAAGAGGATCCTCGATGCCGACGTTGTGTTCAACAAGAGCCTCGCCATTTGCAAAGAGCGCAATAAAGAGTGACGAGGTTGAACTGCCGCCTTCCTCCGCCTCCTCGTCCTGAGCAGATGCCGGGACTATGGCAATAATGACAATAAGAAGGAGCATCCCCGGAATGAAAAACCCGGCTCCATCTTTCCAATGAGATGCCGATATCATTAAAACGAGTTTACCAAGATTAAGAGGAAAGCTGGAAACGATATAAGTCTTCTGACCTGTCTAATTCCTCATCTCGGGATAAAATGTTCTAAAGTTTTTATCTTTATAGCCCTCAACCCACTTAAACTTACGCTGTAGCGTTGAAGTGTATATTTTAGTCCAATCAAGCTCTACGTAGTTGAGCCAAGCTTTCATGGTTCGGGGGTCGATGTAGTTGCGGAGAGATGTACCAAGATTGTAGTCTCGGGTCTCCTGCTGAAGTATTAATTGCATCTGTAACTTTTCTATCCTTTCTTCTAGCCGCTTCTCCTGCAGTTCTGTCTTCCAATTCTTAGCTGCAATATCAGCCTTAAGCTTGGCTATTGCCTCCTTCTTTTTGGACATCGATTCTTCGAATTTTTCAAGTGCTTTTCTAGCTGCAGGGTTCTTTGGATCGATTCCTTTTTTGTGGTTGCACGTAATTGCAGCTTCAAGGTTGGCCTTTTTGGCTGCATAGATTTTCTGTGCTTCTAGCGAGTTCTTGTCGACCTTTGCCTTTGACAGCTGCCGCTGCACCACCCTTGTCGCAATACAGGTTCTGAACACCTTGGCGGTAAGCTCTGGCATTATCTGCTGTAAGAAGGCGTTTACTTTACGCGAATTGATACCGTCAAATATCGGGTCACTTGGCCTTTTGCCTTGCATAAAATTTTTCAGGTTCTTGTAAAGTGCTCTTGTATCTTCCGAATTTACTTCCAGCCTCTTTTGCCATGGGACGCTGTCCTTGCCCAAAAAATTGAATTCAATGATCTGTCTGCCGTTTACCTGCGGGAATTCGATATGTTCTACTCTAAGCGTACTTGCGCCTACGGTGTCAGCCTCTTCAGGGTCCTTTTCATCACCAACTCTCATAGCAAGTTTTAGTATCAGATATGCAACAGTAGCTACCTTGCCATCTCCCTTCATCATCCTCTTTATCACTTCCCTATGCACTTTGTCCTCACGCTCGGCCAGCTTTTTTGCCTTGTCATATTTGGCTTTATCATTTTCTTGGCGAAGTGCTGCGGAGTCGTGCAGCCACACATATTTGCGCTTACCAGTCAGGCCTTCTATCCAAGTAGCAAGCCATGTCGATGAATGATCGTGGATGATGGCCTTCCAGTTACCCTCCGGCACTGGCGCGTTTTCGCCCAAGTTTAGCGTAACATCCTGTGGCCTTACCCGTGGCTTCCACCGGCCTCTCATCGGGTGCTGCCCGCGGCCCATGAACAATGCTGGCGGCTCGACCAGCCAGTTTGCGATGTCTACTTCAACGCCATCGACCACTGCCTTACCATAAATCGACTTGAGCCTTTCACGCTCCGCCTTTTTTGCTTGGGATATACTTTTCTTTTGCTCCTTTGAAAGGGCCTTGTATCTCTCCTTTTCCCGTTCTTTCATCTCTTTTTCTTCGTCTGCAAGCCTATAAGCCATCGAAAAATCTATGTCATTTATTGTGATGTTGTTATAACTCTCAGGCAGGAGCTTTTGGAGGTCGCTTAGGAAATTTTGCTGAAAGGTAGGATCTTGGACATAATGTGTGTCCTTCTTCTTTGCCCACGCATAAACAATCTCTTCCTGATCTCTGTTGAGCGCCAGTTTTTCTCCCTTGACAGTAATTGTGATACCCCTTGGCTGATATTCAGGAGGGAAGGCAACGCCTCTATGCTCAAGTGTCTGCCACTTCGCGCGTGCAGTAGCAGCAGTAGTACTGACGGCTTCTTCCAATTTTATTTAAAGCCATCTACAACTACTCTTAAACTTTATCCCATTAGACAAGAGCTCTGTCGCCCCAGACCTTCTCGCCTATTTTGGTTTTTTCACCTTCCACTATCCTATTCATTACTTCAATTGCGGCGGGCTTGTGCAAAAACTCGTTGTTGTTACCACACCGATAGGAATAGGTGCAACGAGGACAGCCAGTTTCGCTCATGCAGGAGCATTCAGATAATATGTGGAGCGAGCGTCCAAAAGCAATGTCTAGTCTATCATATAATATCCTGCTGGCTCCATTGCCACCGATGCTACCGTCATAGACAAATATTAATCCTGAAGAGCCAAGTGAAATACCGCCTAGGTCCTGCGATGCGCCACCTGTTATCATAGCGCTCCCTTCTATTATGACATGCTCTGAAGCGTGAAAGCCACTCATTTCCACGTGCTGCTCGTCTTTCACTTCTCGTAAGATGTATGATGGTCTGGGCGCTCTAAACACAAACCCTTTTGTAACAAATTCATATTCGAGCGGCTTGTCAAACATCACTTTTTTTCCTTGTGTTACCTCCTGACCGATTTCGATGTTGACGTAGCCGAGCACTGTCTTTTGGATCTTGAGTGCACAGTATGCTACTTCGACTCCGAAAACTACTTTCTTTTCGTATATTTCTAAAATAGAGGGCCAATCGTCCGTCAAAGCCTTTGTGTAATAAGGATAGTCGGATGGAATAGGTGAAAGCTCAGCATAGGGCTGGCTGTCTGTCTCAAAATGGATCTCTTGTACTTTGTACCGTCTACCTCCAAGAAAGTATACTGCGTGTTGATGGAGCTCTTCAAGCGCCTGCGGTAATGCTCGATCGCCTACGATCTTACCCTTAAACTTGATGTCAACCCTGCTTCCTATGCCACGAATGCTATATTCATCAAGCACCTTCAATGCGTTCTTCAGGTTAGGCACGAATCTATCTCTAATTACATTGACGATGCCCTTTGATACAAGCTTTTGAAGTACGCCCCACATCTGCTTAGATTCTGATATCAACAATGGCTTGTCGCAGGCCATCGCTAGTACTTGGTACTCTAGTACGAATGGATTTGATGGATCAGTGTATGCAAATTCATGATCGTCCATATAGTCTGCTGGGTGCATCTTATAATACTGGCTTATTGGATCATTGCCAAGTGCGAGAAATGCGTACCCTTGCTGGCCCCGCCTTGCTGCGCGCCCGACTCGCTGAAAAAGCCGGTTAATAGGCACAATATTGGAAATTATCGCGTCAACACTTCCAATGTCGATTCCCAATTCGAGTGTAGGCGTGGCGGATATTGCCATCAGCTGCCCCGCCTTGAACTCTTGTTCTATTTCTTTCCTGAGAGCTGATGTTAGGCCGGCACGATGCACTCTGATGTTAATTCCCTGCCGCGCTCCATAGAAGGCGATCAGCTCGGAGCTAAGGTGCGAGCTGACAAATACAATAGTTTTATGCTTTCTCTGTGTGGTCTGTCTAAGTAAATCCAGCATTAATGATCTGTAAGATCTAAGCGAAGGAAATATTATCGCAAGGTTTATCCTGCCCCGCCTGCCCCTACCGTTGATCACTTGCATTTGCCTACCAAAAAGTGTCTGGCAAAATTCAGCAGCATTTGGCAATGTAGCTGATGCAGCAACGATCTGGAGTCTGCTTCCTCTCAGCCTCTCAAGCCTCGCAATGATGTGGTGTACATTAGCTCCAAAGATGCCTGTGTATACGTGTGCCTCATCGGCTACCAGAAACTTAGCGGTCCTGACTATGCGTGAGAATTTCGTTTTATGTATCATGTGGTAGTGCAGCACGTCAAAATTGGTGATAATGACGTCGGGCGGGGACTCTATTACTACTCTGCGGTCCTTTTCTGATGTATCGCCGTCGAGGATTGCTACCCTTAGACTAAGTGGCTTTGCCAGCTCTTCTATCTTGGGTAATTGATCCCGTGATAGTGCCTTTGTTGGATAAACAAAAATTGCAGATACTGTACCTTCGCCACTGCTAAGTGAGCCATAGCGCAATAGTTGTTTTGCTGCAACAACTTCTTGCAGCAGTGGGATGCAAAAAGCCTCAGTTTTACCTGATGCGGTGGGTGCGGTGATCACTACATCTTTTCCCTGAAGGATTTTCTTGATCGCTTCCTCTTGAAATTTGTAAAGGCGGTTGATCTTTTTTGCTTTCAAGACCTCTATTATGGCTTTGTCTACTGGCGCATCATCAATCCTAGACCCAAGCTCCGGTGGAGGCTCCTCTATTGCCTGAAAGTCGACGATATAGTCCTGTTGGGAGCGCAGCGTCTGCTCAAGAAGTGGGTCACCACTGGCTTTAGACTCAGCCAGGAGAGCATCTATTTCCGCCGAAGGCCGGATTATCTTTTCTTGTTGCATCAGGAGTTTGAGGTCATCGGCGTATGCAATTCCTGCGCCACTTTCACAGCGGTCGAGAAAGTCAAGATAAGCCTCGTTAGTACTGCCAGCCATGGGCACTATTGCGCAAATATTGCATTTGGAACATCGAAATATCAGCCGCCCGTCAAATATCTTGTCAACTCCAACTGAATGTAGAGAGCTGCACTTTGGGCAGCGATAGTTTGTCAAGCAGCAGGCGCGTAAGCAGAAGCAAGATAATTGTTTTTCTGTATTTTCTGGAACCTGTGAGACGCTGTCAAGGTAAAGCTTGAAGTGATCTGCAATACGTTATGCGATATATTAGGATGCCTGTACGAAAGACAGCTTTTATGTGCTTTGATCATGAAATTGAAGAGGCAGAAGGAAAACAGTACTAGAAAGGCTGGAAACTAGCTATAATAATGGCGTGATGATAGAAGGTGCCAGCTAGTTGTCCGGTCTTGGAAGCCGCTACTGGACTGAGGTGATAGAGGTATTGCGCGCAGTCGTCCCAGTTTATGATAAGGTCAATAGGGCGATCTCGCTTGGTAAAGATGAGAAGTACAGGCTAAAAGGTATTAGAGGCCGCGTTAGGCCGGGCAATATCATACTTGATGCCGGCTCTGGCTACGGCAACATGTCACGTTTAGCACTTGCAGAAGCTCGCGGTGACGCAAAGGTTGTAATGTACGATCCACTGCTCGAGATGCTTGCCAATGTCAAGAATTACTTGCTTGGTTCGCAGGCAGCGCTTTCTTCCGGTGTTTTCGAGTACATGCCCTTCCGTGAGGGCATATTTGATGCTGTACTCTGTGGCTATTCTCTTCGCGATTCAATACACCTTCAACAGGCCATAGTCGAGATGCACAGAGTGCTAAAGACTGGCGGCCGGCTTGTAATAATCGACCTTGGCAAGCCAGACAACCGTGTATTAAGAGGATTGGTTTCTGTATATCTAAAATATTTTCTTGGAATATTAGCTTATTTGGCCGCAGGCAATTCAGGACTAAAATTCAAAATGCTTTATGGTACCTATGTTCGCTGGCCCAAGAATTCAGAGCTTGAGTACATGCTAAAAGAAAAATTTTCTCATGTACAGTTTGATAGGCGCATGATGGGCGGCGCAGTCATCATAGCCGCATACAAGTAATAATAGTGTAGGGTTGTAATGAATCACGCTGTAGTACTTGTTGCAATTTGCTCTGCCATTGTTGGCATTTCATACGGGATGCACTCGCCAATAGTACCGGTATTTGCCAGAGAGCAGCTTGCAGCTGACTATTCGCAAGTAGGCCTAATCGGCGCCGTCAACTATCTTCCCTATATGTTCGCTCCCTTCTTCGTAGGCATCTTGCTGGACAGGCTCAACAAGTCCTATGTTCTTCTCTCTGGCATCCTACTTAATGTATTTTCAATTTTCATTCTTTCAAGTGTGCAATCAACACTAGAAGTAATGCTTTACAGGTCTCTTGTAGGAGTCGCTCATGCTCTGTTCTGGCCTTCTTCTGAGGTTCTTATATCTATCAATTCAGCTCCAGAGAGGCGAGTCAAGAATATTTCTGTATTCATTGCAGCCTGGATTTTAGGCTTCATGGTTGGACCCATCATTGGGAAACTGATTCTAAACGCATTTGACTACTACGCTCTGTTCCAGCTTTCTGCTGCCACTATGGCAATAGGAATTGTACCATCAGTACTTTTGCGTTCCTACGGCTGGCCGGCTGTCCAAAAAGATCTAGAGGTGGTTCGAGTAAGCTCTATCGAAGTAGTGAAGGAAATTGCCAATCACCCAAGGCTTGCTGGAGTGATACTTTACTATGCGATCACATTTGGAGTAGTGCTTGCAGTATACCCTGCATATATGAGCGACGCGTCACTTACAACTGAAGACATTGAGTTAATGTTCTTCTTTTTTGGTATATCGCGTTTTGCTACTCTTCTGCTGCTACTTGTGACAAGGATATCTAGATACGGTGAGCTTGCGCTTGCGCT
>JAICVG010000227.1 GCA_025935445.1 Nitrososphaera sp.
AAAAAAAAGGATAAGATAGAGAACCTATCACTCCATATGGGAAAGTGAGTTGCCTCCTGCATTATAGCTATACTCTGTGACCGAATGGAGTTGTGACTGAATTGCATACTCCTGCGAGCAACTCTACATATCTTCTCTTATCATAGCTAGTCTTATCTGTAATTAATTCCACCGGAATGTAGCGTCGACCGACAATTACGGACCTTTTTACACAGAGCGTCACGACGAACATAGGCACAATAACTAGTTTACCTGGCTAATTTCGAAATATCCAGATCCAGATAATTTCAACGGTTATTCTACAAGTCCAAGGTTACGGACCATGCAAAGAAAAAGATAGACCGCATCGTTTTTGAAAAGCTTTCCTCTTTCAGTAGCTGCTGCTGCCCCTTTAGATAGGAAGTACAAAGAGTAGCAGCGTTAGAAAGCTACTGCTGCTGATCTGCTGAGGTCGTGGGTTCAACTCCCACCCCGTCCATTTTTGTCAATCTGGTTAACTACTGCATTGAATTGAGCTCATTTCTTTGAAGTAGCGTATTCTTTTGCACCAGTAAAGTCTACTGCAACAAATGGCTCATTTCCAACGACCCACGCATCATGACCTGGTGGAACATACACCGCCTCACCTGAACCAAATTCTTGTTCTGTTCCATCATCCATCCTAACTCGCATTCTTCCTGATATCACGTATTGTGTATGTGTAACTTGACAGCTATTTGTATTGACTATAGGCTTGACATCTTTGGACCACTTCCAACCTGGCTCAGCAGTGTACCTTCCAATTGTTGCGTCTCCAAGATTGGCAAGCTCTACTTTGCCATTTGTGAATTTTCTTACCTCATCAGCGTTTTTGTCAAGATTTCGTGATTGCATCTCGTGATGCATGGACTATGTATCATTGCAGTTACTATAATAGCTTTTTGATTTGATCAATATCTCTGCTCTTTAGATGGAAAGTAGAGATGATTTAGGGAAGACTACTGCTGTTGAGCTGAGGTCGTGGGTGGGTTCAACTCCCACCCCGTCCATTTCTTATTATGAGAGAACTACGGCATTAAATTGAGCTTGTTTTGATAGTTGTCGTACAAAACCTCTAGCAATGCCAATGCCGTATCGTAGAGTACACCGCCGGGCTAGCATAGCAGACTGGTACACAGAGCATGGCTCTAACAACAACAATAGTAGTTTACTGCACCGTTGTTGCTGTTGTTCCATCATCTTTAAGCTCAAGCAGTATCACTGCTATTACTACTAGTAGCAGAACGTGCAGGTATCGCTCCAATCTGCTGCATCAATCCCATCATGTCTGCAGTTGCCCACTCTTCTGTTATCTTGCCATCAATGATAGTTAGGATGTCCATTGCAGTGAAAGATACCTGCTTGCCAGTCGGCGGTATACCCTGGAACTCTCCTTTGTAGGTGCCTGTAACATTGATACTGACAGCAACCTTATCTCCTTCTGCTACCATGTCTACAATGTTACGACGAAGATCTGGAAATGCTTTAGTGAATGGAGCGAGGAACTCTTTTTTGTTTTCATTCCAATCCATAGGGGGCATTCCTGAAAAGTGAAGAGAATAATTAGTGCTCGATACTAATTGGCCCATCATTTCTGTATCTTGTCGATCCAAAGTCTCAAAGAACTGACTAACAAGCTGCTTATTTTGTTCTTGTTTAGATAAAGATGCCATTACTTGTGTAAGGGACTGCGCGCAACTTAAGTATTCTTTCTTAAAGTCTTGGGTGGTCTAATAAAGATGAGTATTATTGTTGACGATGATTTCGATTCACCAAATACAATACAACATGGAGCATTTCGATCTCTGTAACTAACCTCTGTGTATCTTCAATGTGCATTGCTTCTTCCTTTTGTCTTTGCTTCACTTTCAAAAGCCGCTCCAATTTGTCTGGATCTCTGGGCGCATTTTGAAGTGTCTTAATCTGTAGTTTAAAATGTTCATTTACCGGTGGACTATTAAGTTGTTCATTAATCATTCTTTGACTTGCTTCAATCATTTTCTCTATGGCTACTTCTGTAGAGTCGTAGATTGAAAAGACCAAGTTGAGAGAAGAGCACTAGAATGATAGTTATAAACAGGCTGGCACCGAGAAGGGAGAGAGGGATACGGATAGCAGAAATACGCCAGAGCGGAGAAATTGTTTAGGAAAGTGGAACCGGGTGGGATTTGAGCAGCTCTTCTTTTTCCATAGCTGCTCTAGATAAGAGGTAGGGAGCTGTCTTTACAGAAAGCTGCTGCAGCTGAGGTCGTGGGTTCAACTCCCACCCCGTCCATTTTGTCAATCTGGTTAACTATGGCATTAAATTGGGTGCACCTTAGGGATGAGATTACAAATTTGTCTCATTTTGTCTCATTTTTGCTGCGATAGCTCTCTTGAGCAACCACAGCAGCAAGGGCGGCTTTTATTTAGTTAGTTATAGGGACTCTACCCACTTCGCTACCTAATTACATACATAGTACCATAAGAGTAGACTAACAAGTAGACTAACAAGTAGTAGAAGAAGAATGAAGCGGATATTCGAAATTATCAGAAGAAAAGACAAGATTTGATGTTTGTCCTGCAACAAAAGTGGGGGAAGGACCTTCCATTCATAATTAAGGAGTATTATTACTGCCCAAATTAATACAGTGCTTGTCAAGGAACCTAAGAATATCGATGACATCTTGTCTGAATACGCTTATCTTGTTGGCTTGACGTTCTTTTGCTTTAGAAATACTTTTCAAAATAGTAACAATAGCGTCTTTTTATCTACAACAGGTAAGTCGTTAACAATGAGACTCTATATCGGTGACTGTTACCTTCATGCTTCCTAATTTAGAAAATTTATCCATAACCAATAATAGCAATAAATTCTTTCCAAAACTGGGGGTCAGGTTATCCATCTGGCATATTTCCTCAAAAATTTTGCCTGATAGAAGTAACAATGGCCTGACCTCTTCTTCTACATCTAGGAAGTGGCAGAGCGAATAGCGGGTATTATAAATTCTAAGGATTGCTTATTAAGAAATTATGTTTAGATAAGTGTATTAATTAAGGATAGGAATTGGTTAACCGCATAAATCATTAGTATATCAATTCAAAATACCAATTTTATATTATTGTATCGCACTTCATATTAAGAACCTGGCTGTATTGTTAACCGAGGAAATATGTCAGAAGTCATGAATAAACAACTGTTAGCATCACTTGCCATTGTAGCAGCATTGGCATTAGTAGGTGTTGTAGCAGTACAAGTCCTGGTAGTTCAGGAAGCATTCGCAGATAAACCCCATGGCTGCAAACCCGGTAGCGACGCATTCAAGAAAAGCGGCGGCCCAGATGACAAAGGTCCCGGCCCCTGTTTTCATAATGGGCCGTGAAGATAGTAATACATAAAGCATAATACAACACAAGAACCTGCTTTATTCCCTCCCTATATTTTTTGATGCTAGTATGTCTATACCTAGCTTTTTCTAGAAACTTCGTTTGGGATACAACACTACGGAACACGCATAAGAAAGAGTGGACCGGGTGGGATTTGAGCTCTAAAAAGTTCTCCTTAACATTTCTGCCTTTTAGATAGG
>JAICVG010000070.1 GCA_025935445.1 Nitrososphaera sp.
ATTGCGGCAGCATATCTGAGTAGAAGGCTAACCTTTGCTGAATTGGCAAGTTTGACAAAGGGTATCCCTATGAGTGTGCTTATTGCCGCCATGCCCCCAATAGAACCTGCTCCAAAGATTGCTATATATGCCAACCCCAGAGGGATAGAATTGATTGTTGATAGTACAATAAGTAGCAACGCTCCACTTCCAGCCATCCCATGAACCATGCCAATGATTAGCGACTTGTGCCCATGTCTGTGTTCAGTATCATGAACATGTACATGCGAATGGACGACATTGCCACGATGTTGATGGATGTGCTTGTGTGATGACTTTTGATGTCGCAGGCCTTTGAAGAATTTGCCAATGCTCCATCCCGTTATGGTAGTAATACCTAGGAAAAGGAGCATTATGCCTACACCAAATTCCAGCCTGCTGCTTACGGTCTCACTGATATTGACTGCAAGTAGCAATACCAAGAGCCCTGCAATAAAAAGCGATATGGTATGACCAAGCCCCCATAGTGCACCAAGCATAGAAGCACGTTTGATGTTCTTGTGGCTTGATGCAACAACTGAAATTACCGCAGCGACATGATCGGCTTCGATCGAATGGCGCAAGCCTGTTACAAGGCCAAGAAGAAGGATCCCTGTAGGAGCCGCTACGTTGATGTTGCTTTGCACAATATTAAAGAGAGGCTCAATTGCGGCATTGATCGTGTCCAATATCAAGCGTGAGTGCCTTTACTGGGATCTTTACATTAATCTTTGATGCCAACAAGTCTTTTTAATAAGAAAAAATCAGGCACCACAAAAGATTGAAGGCATTATTGCCGACATCGGCTAATTTTTGGCTTCCGGTTGTTTATAAATTGATATCTTGTACAAATGTTAAACTCTGCATTCACAAGACCCAGAATCAATGGCTATTCCAACCTATTCCACTGGAGATCCAATTCTGGACTTCTTCTTTACACTCTTTAATGGTATTGCCGAGGTACCACTCTTTAGCTCCCCGATAACAGGCATATTGATACTGGCAGGTGTCTTCATCGCATCAAGAAAGGCTGGCGCGATGATGGTACTTTCAGGCTTGATAGGCGCCGGGGTTGCTATTTTGGCTGGGGCTCCTTATGACTTGGTCACTTTCGGTCTGTTCGGTTACAACTCAATACTCACTGGAATGGCATTTTGGTCAGGGCCGTTTGTTAAGGCAAATAGGGCCACTTTCTTTATCTCAGTGTTTGGGGCGGCTATAACTGCCTTCACCTGGATGGCATTCTCACACCTGATGGGGGACATGTTTGTTCTAGGTGGACCAGCTGGAGGGTGGGCCATCCCAGGGTTTACCTCTTCCTTTATCTTCACGACATGGGCCTTGATGTTCGCATCCAAGAGGTTCGGACATGACATATGGCCAGCGCCTCCGCCGCCTCCTAAGGAGGAGCTAATATCCGCAAGTGGCAACCCCATGCAAGAAGGGGCATTTAAGTGGACTGCAAAGGAATTCATAATAGCGACACTAAAAGGTGTCTCACAGGTCACTTTTGTAGAGAACTGGAAGACAGGTGTATTTTGGGTAGTGGGACTCACACTTGCATTTCAACTTCCACCAGTAATAGCCGGGGTGCAGGAGGGAATACCATGGTGGACCAATGCATATACCGCAGGATGGAACGAAAACTCCCCGCTTTTCTTGGCAGGCTTGATGGCCCTTTTAGGTTCAGGCATTGGAGTAACAATGGCAATACTTACCAAATTGCCTACTGCAGAAATAAAATTGGGGCTGCATGGTTTCAATCAAGTGCTAGTCATGATAGCCCTGACAAGTTTTGTACCACTTACACCTCAGTCATTTATGATGGCTGTCTTTGCCACAATAGGCTGTTCATTTCTGATGCCTGCTCTGCAGAGGTTCTTCGGAACATGGGGACTGCCCGCTCTGACTGGTCCGTTCGTATTTACTGCTTGGGTATTTATGCTGGCAGCAGCTGGCTTTCAGAATATCCCTGCAGGAATTGGCTGGTCGAGACCATAGGCAGAACCACCACCCCTCCATCCTTTTTATTATGATTCTGCAAGAGGAGGGCATATGCGGAGCCATGGACCCAGGACTTTTTGATAAATTTCTAAAAGAGTCAAAGAAAAGACTGAATGACAAAAAGTCTGATTCAGAAAAGGTCCGAGTATTTATCGACTGGTGCATGAACAACAACTACGAGGAGGTAATACTTAGAATCAGTTCTGAAGAGAAGGGCGGATGGGCAAGGAATTACTTTTTGGACTTTACTACAAACAGAATAATAGTCAGCAAGAAGAGTCTTTTGACAAAATTTGCAGATCTGGGCTATGTTGCCGGCTTAGCACCCTATCCATATCTTGTCCTCCTAAAGGACTCAAATCCTTCAACTGTACACTCGAAGGCAATATCAAGCCCTGAGGAGCTTTTAAAGCTACAGGGCTTCTCTATATGGTATTCAGACATTTCAGAGTTTGTACTTAGAAAAGGCATAGAGACGTTGGTAACCAATATGTTTGGTAGAGCCATAGTTTCAAACTTTCTTCATATCAAAACATCTTCTGGCAAAGAGTATGACTTTACTTTGCCAGTAAACAAGAATGGTACCTATGAGCAGATACGTTTCTGGATAGGGGTAATCCTTCCATCTTTCTGCTCGCCATATTGATAATGTCCATGCTGGAGATTAACCCCGTGATAGTGAGAGGACATTTGCCGATGTCGGCAAAATCACTCAAACCTTCAAGTAATCCAGTAATTCGCAGAATCAGAGAAAACTCACTATTGAAATAGTTCATTTTCTAAGTTTAAAATACTTCACTCAAGCATGAAGTTAAAGAGGTATCATGCGAAATTGATGCTCGCACCAAGAGAAATGGAAAAAATGTATATCTGGACAGCAGCCCAGATCGCAGAAGCGCGAAAAAATCGGGGTGTAAAATTGAACTACCCCGAAACTGTGGCATACATAGCAAATTATGTAGTAGAAGGAGCCCGTGAAGGTAAAAGCGTTGCAGATCTAATGCAGTCTGCAAGGTCAGTCTTAAAAAAAGGAGATGTGATGGCTGGAGTCCCTGAGCTCATTCATACGGTTCAGGTAGAGGCCACATTTCCAGATGGAACCAAGCTGGTCACAGTGCATGATCCCGTCCAATAGGTGAACAATGTATATGGTAAAAAAGAAACAAGTTTTAAAAAAAAGAAAACAAAAACAACAACTAGCAGCCGAAGAAGCAGCACTACGAGGGAGGTTGGAAGAGCTTTGATTCCCGGCGAATATGTTCTATCCAAGGATCCTGTAATGTGTAATGAAAATAGAAAAACTATCAAGATAACTGTTCGCAATAGAGGAGATAGACCGTGCCAGATAGGATCACACACGCACTTTCTTGAAGTCAATAGGGCTCTGGACTTTCCAAGGGAAAAGACATTTGGCTACAGACTAAATATTCCAGCAGGAACTTCAATTAGATTCGAGCCTGGAGACACCAAGGAGGTGGAACTCTGCGAAATAGGAGGCGCGAGGATTTGCTACGGGTTCAATGGTCTAGTCCAGGGCGGCCTTGATTCCAGCATAATGAGGAATGCTGCAATGGAAAAAGCCAAGAAACTTGGCTTCAGGGGAGCATAGGAGAGGAGGAAAGAAAGAATTTGGTTCTCAAACTAACACGCAAACAATACACAGACCTATTTGGGCCCACAACAGGAGATAAGGTCAGATTGGGAGATACGGATCTAATGGTTCAAATCGAAAAGGATCTGATAACCCCCGGAGACGAATGCGTCTTTGGAGGAGGAAAAACTCTCAGGGACGGCCTTGCACAGGCTTCTGGAATCACCAACAGCAATGGCGCGCTAGACTACTTGATAACAAATGCAGTGATACTAGATCCTATACTTGGCATAGTGAAGGCCGATATTGGCATCAAGGATGGCAAGATCGCAGGAATTGGAAAGGCAGGAAACCCTTACACGATGGACAAGGTCAATCACAAGATGGTTGTATCAGCCTGTACAGAAGCTACCGCAGGCGAACATACCATATGTACTCCGGGCCACTTCGATACGCACATACACATGATCTCTCCTCAACAATACGTAGACGGAATCAGCAACGGTATCTGTAACATGATCGGCGGAGGAACAGGACCTGCTGATGGAACAAACGCTACAACTTGCACACCTGGTGTATATAATATGAGCAGAATGCTCGAAGCTGTAGAAGATATTCCGATGAATTATGGATTCTTGGGGAAAGGAAATGATTCGCATCCAAATCTAGCTACCCAAATGGAACAGATAGATGCAGGGGCATGCGGCCTGAAGGATCATGAAGACTGGGGTACTACAACGTCTGTTCTTGACGCATCTCTTCGAGCCTGTGACGCTACAGATACACAATTGGCAATACATACGGACTCTATTAACGAATGTGCGTACGTGGAAGACACCATTAATGCGATAGACGGCAGGACGTTACACACATATCACACAGAGGGAGCTGGGGGAGGTCATGCGCCAGACATAATGAAGATTGCAGGAGAACATTTTGCATTGCCATCTTCAACAAACCCAACAAGACCTTACACAAAGAATACCCTGGCTGAACACTTGGACATGTTGATGTTCTGCCATCACCTAAATCCAGCAGTTGCAGAAGATGTGCATTTTGCAGAGTCCAGAATTAGAGGAGAAACGATCGCAGCTGAGGATGTACTACATGATGAAGGCGTATTGAGCATGTATTCCTCCGATAGTCAGGCGATGGGGCGAATTGGCGAAGTTGTCATACGGGCATGGCAGACAGCAGACAAGATGAAGAAGATGAAAGGAAAGCTCCCACAAGACACTGAAGATAATGACAACTTTAGAGCACGCAGGTACATTGCAAAGACAACCATAAACTGTGCTATAACACACGGTGTTTCAGACTACCTAGGATCTCTCGAAGTGGGCAAAAATGCAGATATTGTAATGTATCCGACGTCTTTCTTTGCTGCAAAGCCAAAGATGGTATTCAAAGGAGGATTCATTGCTTGGTCTATAATGGGAGACCCTAATGCTTCACTTCCAACACCTGAACCCGTTTTCTATAGACCAATGTTCGGAGCATTGGGCAAAGCAGTCCATAAGACTTCATACACATTCATGTCTAAGCGTGGAATTGAGCTTGGAGTTCCACAGAAATTAGGGCTTGAGAAGGTAGTTCTTCCGGTAAAGAATTGTAGAAACATCAGTAAGAAGGACATGGTATGGAATGATGTAACCCCCAAGATCGACATAGACCCAGAAACCTATGAGGTAAAACTGGACGGCAAGATAGCTACAGTAGACCCCGCAAGCGAGCTAGCATTGGCACAAAGATACTTTATGGCATAACTATTAGGGCAACGCAAGCAGGCTTGTTGTTGTTTAGCTTGCACGCAGCTTTCCCTTCTTTCTTTTTTTATTGAAATATCTATATCTTTATCTTCATCTCTTTTGCTCTTCTACTCATGTCAACAAACCCCAATTTTGGTGTCTGGCGACCGATGGCCGAAAATGTTGAATTCAATGCTCTAGAGTCTAATTCCAACGCGGTAATGGCTGTTGCCGACACAGTGCGGACTACGCTTGGACCGAAGGGACTTGACAAGCTGCTTATTGACCAGGCAATGAATCGGCATGTATCAAACGATGGCGTTACAATACTGCTTTCACTTAAAGCCATTCACCCTGTGGCAAGAATGATTGTAGAGATAGCCGAGCGGCAAGAGCAGATGGTAGGGGACGGGACAACCACCGCGGTAGTCATGTCTGCAGAAATGATAAAGGAGGGCAAACGTCTGATAAAGGAGCTAGGTGTCCATCCCACAAAGGTTGCAGAAGGAATTGAAAATGGAGTAAGACTTGCCTGCCAGCTGCTAGAGAAAGAAGCAAAGCACATTTCAGCCAGTGATATCGAGCTTGAACAAGTCGTTAGAACTTCTCTAGCATCCAAGCTTGATGGGGAAAGACTTGCAAACCTCGTCATTTCGGCACTCAGAACGGTTGGAGAGAATGCAAGATACAATGGCGAGTATGATTTTAACAAATCAATAATGATACTACGCAAGACAAGCATCGAGGATCGGGTGGTCAACGGTATTGTGCTTGAAAGGAAAAAGATGGATCCAGAGCTTCCGCTTGAGGTGAGGAATGCTAGAATCTTGATTGCAAAGCTTGATCTCAAGCCCGTCAAAGAGTCATGGATAAAGGAGAACAACAAGTATCAGGAAATCCTGCTGATGGAGAATGACCGGATTGCAAAATCAAAAGAAATAGTCGATGCC
>JAICVG010000317.1 GCA_025935445.1 Nitrososphaera sp.
AAACTGCCTGATTGGCTGTCGGACAAAGTACAAAATCACAATTTCGATACCTCTTAATAATTCGTTCGGAACGGACTGAAAGTATGGAATATCATTGCATGAAGAGAGGCTGACCGAAAGCGAAAACTCAACTGAAATGGGTCGCATAGCTAAAATCTTCCAGCCCTTGGCTGACCCTTTGGTAATTTATTTGCCAGATTCCTGTGATGGCTGCATAATGTTCTTTTTTCAATCGTGTATATCAGTTCCTCCTGCCAGTGCGCGTTAAAGAGTCTACAATCTTTGTTATTGCAGAAAGGCTCACCGCCAGTGATAAAGAAGAATATCGCCTGCAGGGCATAATTTATGGATGCTGCAGTAATTTTATCCTCGTCATGGTAGTCGATAAACCTTCCTGCGAACTTTTTCTTCAGCGTGTCATTATCTTCTGCCATGCCGCCAAGCAGCTGAGCAAGGTAGAATTCTCGCGGTTTCGCTAGAGCTTCGACTATGCCAGTTGTAGAAACGATCGAAGGTGTACCACATATGACAGCACGGCCATGGTAGCGCCAATCATCCTCACTAAAGGTGCACGTCAAAATAGTCGTGAATATGATGTGGATATGAGCCAGACTAATTTCTGCAGTAGGTATCATTTCTGCAAACATCTTCTGCATAACAAAGCCATCGTACAGCGGAATCGTCATCCTCACCTTGCCGTCTTGTTCTTGGTATGGCTGGTTTTCAAAGGGCTGCTTGATGTCTGCTATCTTTGCTTGCTCTATCATCTTCTCTTCATACTTAAACGGTGGCCTGATGTCTATCTTGCAGCTTGGAAAAATCTTGTCGATCTCCTCAGCCACTAGCTTGGCATCAAGTGCTGGCGCTGAAGCAGTCTGATTGATATGAATAAAACTAAGAAAATCCAATTATTAAGGAAAAATTGGAAAAGTGAGAATATAAAAGGTTACTTCGCCCTCAGTTTGGGCGGACTTGGCATCTCCTTGAGCTTGCCCAATGCAATCTCGGCCGCTTTCTTGCCGGACAGGAGCATCGCACCAAACGTCGGTCCCATCCTTGGAAGGCCATGTGTCTCGGTAACAGACATGCCTGTTGCAATTAGCCCGGGAAATACTTCATCTGTGTAGTTGACTACAGCATCCTCGCTTCCTTCAACCCACATTGGATCCATGCCCTTCCATTTGACGTATCCGCGGTCCATCAGGCGCTTGACAGCAACTGAGTCGTGTCCTGAAGCATCGATTACAATCTTGCTTTCAAGCGCGACTGGGTCAACACATGTGATGTTTCTTGGCAGAGCAGAGACTGGCATCCAATTGACTACTACCCCACCTACTCGTTTGTTCTTGAGCACTAGGTCATCAAATTTGGTCAGTTGTAAAAAGCGCACGCCTGCATCGCAGGCTGCACCTATCAGCTTGCTGCATGCATGTGGGCCCCATGTCGCGTATAATCCTTCATTTATTTTCCTGTATGGCACTCCAAGCTCATCCCATACCTTTTGTGCTGGTGCCCTCACGGTGACTGGATTCATCATATAGCCTCCTACCCAATATCCGCCCCCGAGGTAATTGTTCTGCTCTATGATAAGGGTCTTAACCCCGGCCTTTGCCAGATCTCTACCAGCGGTAAGGCCGGCCGGGCCGGCACCGATAATTATAACGTCAGAATCAGTATACTCTCTCATTGTTTCATTGAACATTTCCGCAATAGTTCTGGTGATTTCTTTCTCGCTCACGTCGGCAAATATTTTTGCCATATGAGATTCATCCACCTCTGATGGTTATTAATAGATTGTCAGTTAACCAATTGTCTTGACAGAATTGACTTATGTGCCTATGCCTTCAATATCTTAAATGTCTGGCTTAACTCTTGAAGTCGTATAGATGTACTTGTCGCTTACGATGTCTTAGAAGCTATGGGCTATCATAGTGAACATGGACCCGACAGTTCGTACAACCTGTCTCGGGTTACCCCCGATAGATATGTTACTTTGGCAACAGTACTACTGTAGCTTATGTGCTTCGTTATCGCTCTAAAACAGCAAAGGAGAGGAGGTATATGCTTCAACATGAATTTACAGCTGCTGATGCTATAACCTGTACAGCGCTTGTCCTTATTTTTCACCCATGAAAAAATGAGGAGGGTGCTGATAGAGAGACACACTGGAGTTGATTCCCATACTCCAGCATTGAGTAGGTGTATGTGTCATCGTATGCATGTTTATGTTGGCTCTGCAGTTTCAGTACTTCTACACTGACCATTCTCAGGTGCAAATCCTGGTGGGCATATTGGCTCTG
>JAICVG010000100.1 GCA_025935445.1 Nitrososphaera sp.
GAATTCAATAAATCCCCCAGGCGGCTTTAAACACTTTGGGCTAGTTAGAGGCGACTACATTGTAGTAAGAGGCTCAGTCCCAGGCGTTCCAAAGCGGTTGGTAAAGATGAGGCAGCCAATACGCAGTGTGTCGAAGAAGGTGCTTGAGCCAAAGATCTTGGAGGTAGTTATTAGATGAAAGCCAAAGTTATTGGACTGGATGGCACAGAATCTGGTGAGATGGAACTACCTGTAGTCTTTGATACACCATACCGACCTGAAGTGATTCATAAAGTATACGTGAACGTCCTCTCGCATTCGTATCAAAGACAGGGACGATATCCAGCAGCTGGCGAGATGGTCAGTGCTGAGTCCCGCAACACAGGGCTTGGGATTGCCCGCCTTGCAAGGGCTCGAGGAGAAGGCTTTCCTAGGGCAGGCCAGGCGGCAGGTGTTGCTGGTGTAAGACACGGACGAGTTGCCCACCCGCCAGAGTCTTGGAAAATGATTTACAAGAAAATCAACCATAAAGAAAAACAGCTTGGGCTTTGCTCTGCAATAGCAGTTACAGCCAAAAAGGAGATGGTACAACGACGTGGCCACAAGTTAGGTAATGAGGTCAAACTTCCTCTAGTTGTTTCAAACGACATTGAATCAATAGCAAAAACCAAAGATCTGAAGAATGCGCTTATTCGTCTCGGGCTGGGAGATGACATTGCTCGGGCAAGTCTGGTGCGAAAGGCACGATCAGGAACCCCAAGGCGCAGGGGAAGGCCAACTCGCTCTGGAACAAGTGCCCTCATTATAGTTGGAAATGACTCCAAACTTGTCACGCTTTCCCAGTCAATACCTGGCGTTGACATCAAGCATGCCAAGGATATAAGTATCCTTGATCTGGTGCCTGGCTCAAAGCCAATAAGACTAACAATCTTCTCTCAGGGTGCAATTGAATACATGAAAAGCCTGCAGGCACCTATGCACAGGGTTTTGGAGGTTATTGGAAAGTGAGCAAGGAAAGAGCAACGAAGCCAGCACCTGAAGCACAAAAAGAACAAGCAGCTGCACCTATGCCAAAGAGCAATATGTCTTCAGAGCAAGCAGCAACGATGATACTCGCCCCATATGTTACAGAGAAGACATTCAACCAGATAGAAAAAGAGAACAAGCTTGCTTTCATTGTAGCAGAAAAGGCTACCAAGAAGCAGATCATTGACGCCATCAATATCCTTTATGAAGCTGACATCGAGGAGGTCAACACTACGAGGACAATTCGTGGCAAGAAAGCCTTTGTCAAGTTCAAGACGCCTGATGGGGCAAGAGATCTTGCAACAAAGTTGGCTTTAGTATAGAAGGGCTATTTTTTCTCGTTAGATTTAAAAGTGGCCAGAAAGCCAGAGATTGAGTGATCTAATTGGTACGTGAGTTTAAGTTTAAAGGTTACAGTCCTGAACAATTGCAGTCGCTTTCAATAGAGAATCTGCTCCCGCTTCTTAATTCAAGACAGCGCAGATCGCTTGATAAGCGCGTGAGTTCTTATATGAATGACGAAAAGAGAAAGCTTCGAGAGAAGCTCAAGCTCGCGAGAGACGGAAAGCTCAAGGGTCAATTGAGGACACATGCTCGCGACATGATTATTCTTCCCGACATGGTTGGCCTGACTATTTACGTTCATAACGGCAAGGATTTTGTACAGGTTAACATGAAGCCAGAAATGATAGGACATTACCTTGGTGAATATGCCATTACAAACAAGCGTGTTCAGCACGGCACACCGGGTGTGGGCGCGTCTAGATCGAGCCTGTACGTTCCACTAAAGTGATAAGTATGCCACAGTTTGGTTATGCCTTTCAAAGTTTCGATAAAACGAAACATGTACGTGCTTCAATACGCGAAAAAGACATATCTCATAAACATGCCCGAGAGATAGCTGTCGCCATTAAAGGCAGGTCAATTGAAAAGGCACGGGAGTTGCTTGAGAATGTTATTTCCGGCAAAGAAGCTATTCCATACCGCCGGTACAATAACGAGGTGGCACACAGGTCGAATATCCGTGATGGATTTTTTGCTGGCAGATTCCCCAAAAAGGCAGCATCTGAATTCCTCAGAATTTTAGACAATCTTGAATCTAATGCCGAATACAAGGGTATGGATCTTGATAGACTACGAATCGTAAGTGCAGCAGTGCATAAGGGCACAAAGCTTAAGCGGTTCCAGCCACGAGCAATGGGCAGATCAAGTCCAAAGTTTGACACCTTGGTTCATGTAGAGCTTGTCGCACAGGAGTCAAACGATAGAGAATGAGTGCAATCAAAAATGTAATTAAGAATAACTTTCGCAACATGGAGCTTAATGAATTTCTCGCTGAACAGCTCAAGGACGCCGGATATGGAGGCATTGAGGTGCAAAAGACTCCTGTGGGGGCAAGGATAACTGTCTATGTTACGAGGCCTGGACTTGCTATTGGCAGGAAAGGCGTTGGCATCAAGGACCTCATGACCAAGATCGAACAAAAGTTCGGCCTACAAAACCCTCAGATTTCGGTTCTTGAAATTCCAAACCCTGAGCTTAATCCGCAGATAATGTGCAATAGGATTGCTCAGCTTATTGAGCGAGGCACCGCCTTTAGGCGGGCAGCCATGTGGTCGCTCAATACAATAATGAGCGCCGGCGCGCTGGGAGTTGAGGTTGTGATTTCAGGTAAACTTAGAACAGAGCGCGCTCACTTTGAAAAGCATACAATCGGCATTGTACCAAAGAGCGGCGAGGTTTCCGATAAAATAGTCAAGACAGGAATTACTCATGTGCTAACCAAGATGGGCCTAATGGGGATCCAGCTGAGAATTGCATCCAAGGTAGCACTACCACAAGAATTTGAGTTTAAGAATGGAGATACAGACATGCTGCCGTCAGCAGCTCAGTCAAGTACTCAAACTGAAGAATCCTCCAAGAATGAACAGGCGTTAGCAGCAGGTGAAGAACAAAAAGGAGGCAAGCAGGATGGCGAGACTTAAGCTAAAGACATTACGAGAGATGAACGATCAGGACCTGAGTGACAAGCTTGCCGAGCTCAAAACTGATCTTGGAAAGCTTCAGCTTGAAAAGTCAAAGGGCACCTTGAAGAAGCAGTCAGGCAGCATTAGATGGCTCAGGCGAGATATTGCCCGCATGAAGACAATAATGAACGAGAGAAAAGCGCAGAAATGACTCTAAACTGCGAAAATGTTCTCTCGCGTGGGATCGTGGGCCTTCCGGCAAAAATACTTGAATCACCAGATTCAACTTTACAGGGTATCGTCGGCACAGTTGTATTTGAAACGAAGAATACAATATTCATAAGGGAAGATTTTACTGTAAAGCAGGTAGCAAAAAGGGCAGCAAAAAAGCTCCAGCTTCAAACACCCTCTTGCGCTTGCTTTATAAGTGGTTCTGCATTGATAGGAAGACCTGAGGATCGTATTTCACGGTTAAAAAATGGGTGATATGATAAATTATGGTTAGAAACATTGGTGTTTCAGTTGCTTCCCCTCGGAAGGTTTGTGAAGATGAGTTCTGTCCATTCCACGGTACACTGCCTGTAAGAGGCAAATTGTTGGCAGGCACTGTTTCAAGTGCAAAGGCACCTAAGATGGTCGTAGTATCAAGAGAATATACTAGAAGGGTTGCAAAGTACAAGCGTTTTCAGAGAAGCAAATCGAAAGTGCATGCGTATCTTCCATCTTGCCTGGAGGTCAAAGAGGGCGAGGAAGTAAGGATTGCAGAGTGCAGACGGCTTGCTAAGACAGTTTCATTTGTAGTTATTGAGGTGAACACAAAGGATGGCGGCAGGAGCTAAGTCAAGAGCAGTTTCTGCAAAGGGAGTAGAGGAGTTCCGCCCATATATTACAAGGGCCATTCCAGTTACAGCAAGCTTAGTATGCACTGACAATACTGGTGCGAAGATATTGCGCAT
Source organism: Nitrososphaera sp. (assembly GCA_025935445.1). Taxonomy (GTDB): domain Archaea; phylum Thermoproteota; class Nitrososphaeria; order Nitrososphaerales; family Nitrososphaeraceae; genus Nitrososphaera. The sequence continues at coordinate 3,929 of JAICVG010000100.1, forward strand.
TGCGCAAGTGACAAGGTACAAAGGAAGGCACTCTAGGCAGCCAGCAGCAGCAGTTGGCGATTTCGTTACTGTGACTGTCAAGAAAGGTCCGGCAGAGCTGCGCAAGCAGATTTTTGGTGCAGTCATCGTCAGGCAGAAGTATCCAATAAGGAGGCTTAACGGCGTGCGTGTAGCGTTTGAAGACAATGCTGCAGTTCTCGTGACGCAAGAAGGCGAAATCAAAGGAACAGACATTAAGGGGCCCGTAGCATCAGAGGCTGCAGAGAAGTGGCCAAGAATAGCCAACTTGGCAGGCATGATAGTATAGGTGAAAATTATGGCAGGCATTAATCCAAAACTGATCCATATTCCTAAGCACCAGCGCGATAAGATGGTTGGCGCTGTACTAGAGGACTCATTGCGCAAACAGTATGGGAGAAAGAACATACGTGTGGTCAAGGGTGATTCTGTCCGGGTAATGCGAGGAGAATACAAGGGAGTAGAAGGCAAAGTCGAAAAGGTAAACACTGAGCATGCGACATTTCACATTGAGGGTGTTCAAAGAGAAAAGATCCGTGGAGGTCAAGTCAAGGTTCCAATTCATTCTTCAAATGTGATGGTTATTTCTCTAAATCTTGACGACAGCTATAGATCAAGTAAGTTCCAGGGAGCAACTAAGGCAGAGTCAGCAGCCTCTTCCGAAAAAAGAGAAGAAAAAGAGAAGAAAAAGGAGGAAGATAATGAATAATGGGCAAAAAAGGTCGTGATACTAGAATAAAAAGACAGCTAGCACCCACCTTCTGGGCCATTAGGAGAAAGGAAGGTCAATTCGTCATGAGAGTCGACCCGGGGCCTCACCCCGGGAAGAGGGCCTATCCTCTAGGCATGGTCTTGCGTGATGTGCTCAAGGTTGCAAGCACAGGACATGAGGTAGACAGGATTTTGAAGGCTGGTAAGGTCAAAGTCGACGGAGTGATAAGACGCGATCCCAATTTTGCTATTGGATTGATGGACGTATTGGAGCTAGCGATGGGTCAAGCATACAGGATGGTTCCTAAGAATGGAGTCTCATTGTCTCCAATTGCAATTGAGGAGGCAGAAAAAGGATTGAAGCTGATCAAGATTACAAGCAAGACTAGTATTAGAGGCAAAAAGATACAATACGGCTTCCATGATAGCAAGACACTCATAAGCGACCAAAATCTGAAGGTTGGTGACAGCTGTGTTGTCAGTCTGCCGGCGGTCAACAATATTACCAGCCATATTGCTTTTGAAAAGGGCGCTACAGCGCTTATCATCACAGGAGAAAATGCTGGCGCGGTAGGCAAGATTGAAGACATTCAAGATGGGGTTTTCTCTCTTCCGAAGCGAGCACTTGTTTCATTTGACGATAAAGCAGTAGAATTGCCAGTTGAAATGGTAATGGTTGTCGGATCGGACAGACCGGTGATCAGGGTGAATTAAGTTGAGCCAGCAACAAATAAAGCAGCAACATGACATGAAAAGGATAAACGTCCATAAGGTGGTGATAAACATTGGAGTCGGGAGGTCAGGCGAACCCATAGACAAAGCAAAGAATGCTCTGCTTGAGCTGACAAATCAACAGCCAGCTGTACGCGGAGCTAAAAAGACTGTGAGGGACTTCGGTATTCACAAGGGTGAGCCCATAGGGGTAATTGTGACCCTGAGGCGAGAGTCTGCAATTGAATTCCTCAAACGCATAATAGCAGCGAAGCA
>JAICVG010000237.1 GCA_025935445.1 Nitrososphaera sp.
CCCGATACCGGGAGGCTTGTGGAATACCGTACATCTGTCAATCTTTCCTTTGGAGTAATGGATGAAGATTAATGATACAACTGAGATACTACTACTGCTGTAGTAAAAGTAAATCTAGGTCCCCATCAGCATTTTGAATGTAGCAAGACTCTAATGAAAATCTTATCAGAGCCCATCAGTTCGTTCTTCCACAACATTTCAAAAAAATTGTGTATTGATGCATCATATACTTTTCTCACAAGAAGCCAACGGTAGAGCTTTGGCTTAAAGGTAAACAATGTTTAAAGAAAGATGTTTTTCATATATCTGTACTGATCATGACGACCATTCTGGCTGGAATGCAAGGTTCACTTCTTGTACTCAAGTCCTCAAAGGATGGATGGAAGGTTCATGAGTCTTTGATGGGAACTCATCCAGAAAGCATAGCATTTGATCCTATTAATCCAGGCACGGCTTATTGTGGCACATTTGGCGAAGGCATATGGAAAACAGCTGATGGCGGACAAAATTGGGATAAAGTTGGAAAGGGTTTTATCTCTAGTCCAAACGTGACCTCCGTTTCAGTTAGTCCTCTAGAAAAGGGAACTGAAGGATCCAATGTGGTATATGCGGGAACTGAGCCAAGTGAGTTTTATAGATCAGATGACGGAGGCCACTCATGGAAAAGAATGATTAGTCTAAATAATTTGAGCTCGTCTCAATCATGGAGCTTTCCCCCCAGACCCTGGACTCATCACGTGCGGTGGATTGAACCAGATGTCAATAGTCCAGGCTACGTTTTTGTTGCGATAGAGGCAGGAGCATTGGTTCAAAGTCATGATGGCGGCAGAACTTGGATAGACAGAGTTAAGCAAGGGCCATATGATACTCACACTCTGGCTACGCATCGAAAGGCTCCTAGACGGCTATACTCTTCAGCCGGTGATGGCTATTTTGAGAGCTTTGATTATGGGGAAACATGGAACAAGCCGATAGCTGGGCTTAAGCATCATTACCTTTATGGACTTGGTGTCGATTCTCAAGATCCTCAAACTGTAATCGTTTCCGCGTCTTCGGGAGCTTGGCAAGCTCATTACGCAGAAGATGCCAAGTCATTCATATACAGAAGATCTGAAGACCCCCGAGAGTGGGAACTGATTTCAAAGGGTCTTCCAGAACCTGGCGGAACAATGATTTCAATCCTAGTCGCAAGTTCGAAGAATGCCGGAGAGTTCTATGCTGTTAGCAACCGCGGAATATTTTGCTCTACTGATTCAGGCATATCATGGAAAGCCCTGGATATCCCATGGCCGAGAGAGTATCATTCACAACATCCTTGGTCACTAGCAATTGAAGAGGAATAGTGCAGTAGTAAAATTTGTATTTAACATAGAAAATCACATAGCGGCAAAAGAAGCATAGGTTTGCATATGCACTTTAGACATGATCCATGTTAGAAGATAGAAAGAGAGTACAGTTGACAAGATAACCATGCATTAAAAGTGATAGGAGCCTAGGAATCTGGCAGCGCATTTCAGTGCATTCTATCTACCTGAGTATGACGACTTGCCAAAAGCACACATACAGACGACAATAAAATCAGACCAAGTCAATGCAGGCTACAAATTAGGTCAGTCAGATACCAAGGAAAATACAGCGCGAGCAAATTGCATAATGAAGAATTTATTGGATGAACACCTCTACTCTTCTAGCTGTAATATCTTGTCCCCGCGATGAATTGTTCCACCCTGATGCACTGATGCATAAACTCCTGCATGCACTTGGTTGTACTTTGCGACTGTGCGCAAAATACCTAAATCTTTGGGAAGGTCCCCTTGCGGTAGAGTCGTCATCACACATCGCGTGCAAGGTCCAATGACCTTCAACTCAATCTCTTCGCCGATCCTTAGCTTCATATCAACCCATGAATTTTCGATAAAGTCCTTTTCTTCCGAGGCTGACTCTACTACTATGTTTGGCCTAAATCGCCGAACCTCAAAGCGTCCTTCTGGATAAAGTTCTCGCAGACGGTCGATTGTAGAAGTCGTCAGGAGATGAATTACAGCAATATCAAAGAAAGTTTGTGGAGGCATGGCTTCGTCGGTCACTGTCTCTCTTTGTGCTAGGCCCTCTATATCGGGCCAGTATTCCTCGTAGCTTGGCTTCTCTAAGCTAGAATTCATGACGCTAACCTCTCGACTAAGAACCTTTGACAATGTGCGATCAATTTCACCATGATTAGAGAAAATCTGACTACCATCTGGTAAGGTAATACGGACAGGTGGAATGTTCTCTGCAGTTTGCGGTGAGTCTATAAAGGCGGCATGAAAGTCGAAGAGCTTTCCCCATTTTCCGGGGTTCTTGGCACTAGCCACCTTACCTGTTTGTTGGTCTATTAGAGCGTATACGCGATCCCCTATGAGACCACGTTCCGTTACGTATGAAGAATTGAGCTCCTCTCCTATCATTGACTTCACAGGGTATCGCCATATGGAAACTACTTTTCCTATAGACTTCTGAGTTTGATCCACAAACGTTCATCCTTCATGAATCTCTATATTGTAATTTCTTATTAAGTTTTTAAGCTATGAACTAGATTATTATTATTATTTTGCAAGTTTCCAGCCTACTATTCTTAATCTGGAAAAATGCTTTAATGTATGTCTCTGTCAAGATCTATGTTGTGGCATCTCAGTCCTACCTAGAAGTTGTTGATCCTGACTGTGGATCTGTTATTATTATGAAACGGAACAGAGAGGATAATGAGGTGTCGCAAAAATATACCTCAGACAAGGGTGACGCGGCTAATAGATGAAGAAAAAGTATGCACGAAACTTTGTTCTCGGCCTCATCGCTGGAAGTGTTGCTCTACTAGTAGCTGCGGCTTTTAGGATATTTGCGGGAGGGTTATTCATTCCCGAACTTGCCTCTCAAACACTATTCTCACTTACTCCCGGGCAGGTAGAGTCTTTTTCTGTTGAGACATTTGGCTCCCTTGCAAAATATGCTGCGTTTACTACAGCTATTATTGTAAACTTGGTTCTCTATGGGGGACTTGCGATATTACTTCATAAGACATACATCAAACTTTCTAACAAGAGTGTAATTGTAAATCTAATACAACTTTCATTTATTCCCTATCTTATGATGGTTGCGATAAGCGCTTTCCTTTTACAACTAAGTGAATTACTGACAGGATCATCAGAGATCCAATATGCTCTCCTTTTTCTTCTTCTGCCAAATATCGCCTATGGTCTGACACTATACTATTTATTTCAAAGAGGTACTACTACCATTCCCAAGAGAGTCGAACCTCGCAAAGCTTCTAACACAGATATAGAAGGAGTAGAAGGAGGAGGTAAAAACCCTGAACTAACTGCTGACTCACGCATTCGGAGAATAAGTAGAAGACAATTCATTGCAATGGCAGCTACCACCATTGGAGTTGCGATCTTTATTTTCTGGGCCAGA
>JAICVG010000102.1 GCA_025935445.1 Nitrososphaera sp.
ATCTTCTTTAAGCCATATTTCATTGTCGGAGAAAGATTTCGAGTCTCTTGGGTGGAATGACCTTGTTGCGCAAAAGCGCCAACTTACCAGCGAACTCAAAGAGCTGTCGGACAAGATTGTTGACATTGACAGGAACCAACTCCGCTCGATAGGTAACAGCATCAAGGAGCAGAGAAGTCTTCTTGATGCTCACACCGAGAGGCTAAAGCATATACGCTTTGAAGTAGATACTCGTAACTCTGAGCTTTTGTCAGTGAGCGAAAAACTATCACAATCAAGGAACTTTCTTTCAATGATGGAGTCTCGGCTCCCTTCAGAAAAGGAAGTGGAATTGCAGGCCATAGTGCAAAAGAATCAAGATATAATTGATGCCAAAGACTTCAAGAGTGAACGTGAAAAGAACGAGATTTTATCTCGGATAAAGGACGCTACGATGAAACTAGAGGCTATCAAGGCTACGCGTACCATAAGAGAGCAATTCTCCCAACTGACTCAGGAATCTGCTAACCTCAACAGTACCATAAAGCAGCTAAATGAAGAGCGCAACTTGCTTCGAAGCAAGATATCTAAAATAAATATCATACTGGATAACTCATATGATTCAAAAAGGAAGCTAACCTCACAGCATCAATCTTACCTCACAAGATACGATAGTATCGCAAAGCAATTTGATGTTATCAACGCACGGCTTGATTCAATGTCTGAGATGAGGCGAAAGCAGAGAAAGGAGTACGGCTATGTCGAGCAAAGTGACGCCCTTTTCAAAGTAAAGGAAGAAGCAAAGAAAAAGCTGCAAGCAGGATCAAAGCTTAGCTTTGAAGAATTGAAGCTTCTTTATGGTGATAAAGATTAATTTGATTTACTGGAGATGCAGGTAAATATAAATCGATCATAACATGGGCATAAATGATTTTGCGTTTGCTTGTTCTGTTGACGGCTCAATAGTCGGATATTTTACATATCACGACCAGACTATGCTAATTATACAGTCCGAGCAAGAAGCAAAGGCAGGTATTAACAACTTTCTCAAGATCGCAGAGCATTTCATGGAGCCCCTCATTTCTCATGAATCAATTCATGTAATCATAAAGAAACTAGAGGGTAGCGAAGCATCAGATTCACTTGATGAGATCGAAGTCATTGTGGAACGTGGCGGCATAAAGCTACAGGTACCGCTTAATTTCATACACTATTCACGCGACAATTCAGGGATCGTGCTCCCATTTTAAGAAAAAAAAAATGGTGCGCTGGTAGTCCCGCGTTATTTGATATCGTCAGACATCTCGCGTTGACTTATTGCCATCTCATCGACTCGAATTGTTAGCTTATACCATTTTTCGTTGTGTTTGAAAATGTGTGCAGACGCCTTTTTATTGCCGGCAGAGCCGTATCCTCCGACACGCTCGCTCAGCCTAGAGCGCAACTTATCAACTTGATATTGCGCTATCATCAGGTTTCCTATTATGTTCTCTAACTCTATATCCCGCTCTTCATCTATGTCAGGAACTTGGGGGTTGTTCTTTCTAGTCTGCATTCTCAATGTACATCCTGTTTCCTACACTGTAGTGGACTTCATCAATGTAGTACGCAGTGTCGACTACTGGTGATGACAGGTTTGCACCGCACACCGGCACTCCCTCTATTCGTTCTTCCTCTTCTAATAGAAGACTCATTTGAATAATAGTTAAACACATCAAATAATAACGGATAGTATGAATGTACGCTAAGACCTAATTAAAGACTAATTATAGTTAAATGGGATGGTTGTAAAATTAAGGGCTAGATATAGTCTGTCATCTTTGTATTTTCTGTTTCCTTTATTAGCTTTGATAATTTTTTCATTTCTTGGGAGTAAGACGACGGGGGCCTAATACCTGTTATCATTTGCAAAAATTCTAATTCTGGTTCAGTCATGCCTAGATTCTCAAAATAGAGCTGATTGAAGATGATTTTTTGAAATATGCGCTCTATCTCGACAAGGCGGCTATAGGCTTTACTGCCAGCATTACTGCCCTCTAGTGCCTTAGCCAAGATGGTCTTTTTAAGATTGAGAACACCGCTTGAAATAAGACGATCAAACCTTGAAACCACTTCGAAGTGGTCATCGATGCCCGTATAGCATATTAGAGTAGTTGGCAAGAATTTGCCAAGACCGTGGGCTAGTTTTGAGTGGTTCTTATCAAGCACCAATATAGACAATCCAAAGGCCAAAATTGCGTCTATTATCTGCTTTGGCAGGCGCTCATCTAATACGTCATCATCTGACTTGATTTCGACAGGGTAAAATCGGATGCAATCTATTCTGCATTTTTGCTGGCGAGCAAATTGTTTAAGCAGCTGTGTTCGTACAAGCATGTTGTTGTACTGACCATAGTCATGCATATCAGGTTCTTTGGTCATTGCTGCGATCAAAAGGTCAAAACTGCGGCAGTGCGCCTCTTCAACTATCCTTATTTTGGACGCTGGTATAAGATCATTGTTCTTGATATGATTGGATCTAAGCGAGCTACAGAAAAGCGATTTGAGCTCTCTCTCATTCATTGCATAGTTTTTTGCGGCTTGTGTTAATGTATTTTGTCCTACTCGTTTTTGCAGGCCTTTTTCATAGACCTTGCAAAATTCCGCAGATCCTCGAGCATCTTTTTACCTGACTCATCCGACATTTTGTTAATGACTGCACTACCTATAATAACTGCTTCTGCGCCAGCAGCTATTATGGATTTAACGTGCGCCGGCGTGCTTATTCCAAACCCTACTGCCACAGGGACTTTTGCTCCAGAAACCTGCTTAACTGCTCTGATTGTGTCCAGGGTGTATTTCTGAAAAGAATTGCGGGCACCAGTTATACCATAAACTGATACCACATATATGAAGCCGGTAGTGCTGGCAACAATTTTGCGCAGCCTTGCCTCTGGTGTGTTTGGCGATACAAGGAATACAGTAGCAAGGTCAAGCTTCGAAGCCGTTAACGAGTATATGTCTGCCTCCTCGATGGGCATGTCTGGCAATATGAACCCGTCAAGTCCACTTTGCTTGGACTCAGACATGAATTTTTCTATGCCCGCCCTGACAAGGATGTTCGAATAAGTCATTGCAAACAAGGGAAGACTGGGGTGTTGCTTTCTTACATTACTTACTAAATGGAGAGCCTTTTCTGGTGTCATACCTTTCCTCAGCGCAGCGTTTGAAGCTGCTTGTATAGTAGGACCGTCAGCTATCGGGTCTGAAAAAGGTATGCCTACTTCGATAATGTCGGCGCCGCCATTCACCAAGGCGTTGATTACCTGCTTTGAAGTTCCCGTGTCTGGGTACCCTGCGACTACGTAGCAAATAAGAGCACTTTCGCCTTTTTCTGCCAGCTCACGGAATTTTTCAGCGATTCTATTTTGCATTCTTAGTCTTTTTCTTTGTATTATTCTTGTTGAGATAATCCTGAACTATTTCTACATCCTTGTCTCCTCGACCAGAAAGAGTGACCACTATAATGTCGTCCTTTTTCATTTCCTCCGCAAGCTTCATTGCATATGAAATTGCATGTGATGGCTCCAGAGCAGGGATTATCCCTTCAAATCTGGACAACGCAAGGAATCCTTCAATGGCTTCCTGGTCTGTAGATGCAGCATATCTTGCACGTTTGAGCTCTTTGAGCATTGCATGCTCTGGTCCGACGCCAGGATAATCAAGTCCCGCAGATATACTGTGGGTTTCAACGACTTGTCCACACTCATCCTGCAATATACAGGTGAACATGCCGTGTAGGATGCCTTCCGAGCCAGCGGCAAGACTAGCTGAGTGCTTTCCCGAGTTGATCCCTTTGCCTCCTGCTTCTACGCCATATAGCACCACGTCCTTATTATCAAGAAATGTATAGAACGAGCCTATAGCGTTGCTCCCTCCACCAACACATGCAACAAGAGCGTTGGGCATAGTTCCCTCAATTTCCCAAATCTGCTGTTTTATTTCTCTCCCAATCACGCTTTGAAAGTCCCTGACCATCATCGGATAAGGATGAGGACCTACGGCTGAGCCAATAAGGTAGTAAGTTGTCTTTACATTGGCTATCCAGTCACGGATTGCCTCATTTATTGCGTCTTTTAAGGTCTTGCTGCCTGACTTGACGGGATAAACCCTTGCTCCCAATAGTTCCATCCTAAAGACGTTCAGCTTTTGTCGCTCAAAGTCTTTAGCTCCCATAAATATTTCTGCAGAAAGGCCAAGCACGGCGCATGCTATAGCTGTGCCAACACCGTGTTGGCCAGCACCAGTTTCAGCAATTATCCTTTTTTTACCCATCTTTTTTGCCAAGAGCGCCTGCCCAAGCGTGTTGTTGATTTTGTGGGCGCCACCATGTAAAAGATCTTCGCGCTTTAGGTATATCTTGGCGCCCCCTAAGTGTCTTGTTAAGTTCTTGGCAAAGTAAAGTGGCGTAGGCCTGCCAGCATATTCAGTGAGATAATAAGAAAGTTCATTCTGAAAGTCAGGGTCGTTCTTGTATTTCTCGTAGGCGGATTCTAGCTCCTCGATTGCCGGAGCTAACGTTTCGGGTATATATTTACCGCCATACTTTCCAAATTTGCCATCTATGGGATAACTTCCTAACAAAGATAAATCATGTAGTGTTCAAGGAGGTATTTTAAGGGATGTCTAATTCTATAATGCATAATATAATTCGGAGATCTTGGCACCAATATCGGGTGTTTGCATTATACTTGTTCCCACCAAAAAGGCGTCTGCTCCTGCACTCTTCAAGTATTGTATGTCTTTCGGACCGCTGATGCCGCTCTCGCTAATTATGATACTCTTGCCCTTGTTATACCTTTTCAGCAGTTTTTCGGTATTTGCAATGTCTACCTGCAGGTTGTCAAGGTTGCGGTTGTTGATGCCGACTAAATCGTGTTTTGCTTTGAGCACTTCTCCAAATTCTTGTTCGCTATGAACTTCAACTAGCACCTCAAGGCCTCTATTTTTTGCATGTTGTAAAAGTTTCTCCATACCGTCTTCGGCTAGGTTTTTGTCAAAGATCGATTTGATAAGCAGCACACAATCTGCACCTACTTTCTTACCTGCATCTATTTGGAGAGTGCTTACAGTGACGTCTTTCATCAGTACAGGGATCCTGGGCAATGCTTTTCTAATGGTCGCCAAATATTCAATTGAGCCATCAAACAATAAAGGCTGTGTCAGCACTGATATCCCAATTGCTCCCGAATCTATCATTGTCTTTGCAATCTTCGCAGGCGCTGTCTTGCTCCTTATCTTTCCTTGAGAAGGTGAGGAGAACTTTATCTCGGTAACAAGGGGAGCGTGAGCACATAAGGTGATCGCTTCTCTAAGGCTTATCGTGTCATGGGTAAATAGTTGCTTTGTTTCATAGACACCCTGATCTATAGCCTTGTAGGAGTTGTCGACTAGACGTTTTAGGCTAAAGTTATTCGTGGCAAATTTAGCCATATGTGTACTTCCGTAGTAATGCTTCTAACAAGATTTACTGGTAGTTGATCCTAGTGCGCATGTGGCGGAGGTGCACTACCTTTAGACAAGGCTTCATTGAATGTACCGGCGGACTTTTCATGAAACTCTAGATTTGATTGGTCGACCTTGATTGCCTGTGGAGGACACACTGACACGCAAGCCATGCACC
>JAICVG010000071.1 GCA_025935445.1 Nitrososphaera sp.
ATTGCTCCTGTGGCCGTCATTACAGCACTCCTTGTCATTGTACATCATCTCATACTGCAACTGGTCGATAGTGGACAGTGGCTCTACCTTTTCACATTTCACGAGAATATTTGTGACACACTGCTCATACTGCTCTGGGCTAAAGCCAGCAATGGCTACATTTTGCTGCACACCGCCTTCACCGTCATATTCGGTGTACGTCATGTAGGGCTTTTCCCCGTTTGTCGTCCAGTGGGATATCTGTCTGGTTCTGAAAACATCCTCTGCATGCATCTGTGCGGCCTGGTTGGAGCTCAGCTTGACTGGAGGCAAGCCGAAGTCGGTCCTGTCTTTATTTATACTGTCTAGTACATGCTGCACAAGCTCTTCGCGGGGCATAGTCCTGGGCTGCTGGCTCGACGGCTGCAGGATCGTAATTGCCGGGTTATCCTTCTGTTGGAGTACAAAGTTGGCAAGAGCAGGAGCAAGCAAGATTATGCCTGCAAGAACAATTATGACGACTACTATGCCTATCGCTACTTTACGGGTGGCAGCACTTTTCTTCTTTGGTGGTGGTACAGGCACAGAAATTAAACTGTTCAGGACGCCGCACTCTGGGCAAGCCGACAACAATGAGCCGTACCTGTGTCCACACACTATGCAGTCTATATATGAGTCTGTCGTCTGCTAGTTACCACCCTACTTTGCGAGTGATACTATGTAAATATTTTTTGCACAAATCATCCCGCAGATACAAGACCCAATATCGACAGTTGCATGAAGATGAGTTTTAAGAAATCCTTGATGATTTTCTAGCAGTTAGTTAACCTTGCAATAGCAGAGCTATTCTCCGTGATGTTTCGATACCATACCGGAAGCAACGATATAGAGCGGACAGTGATAAAATGGATGGAGATATTATTGTGTATGACTAGTGGAACTGCATGTATGATGCTTATTCTTCCAAAAAGAAGAAGCTGAACCTTACAGCCTAGATATTTCAGACTTGGGATTATAGATAAGCGCAAGGACCTGTTCGCGGACATCTTTCTTCTCTATTATTCCACGATGTGCTATAGTTGTAATCGAACTGTCGTTGCGAACGCCGCGCATTTTCATGCAAAGGTGTTCGCCCTCTGCTATTACAAGTGCACCCTTTACTTCCATCCGTACAAGCTCATCAGCTATTTGCTTTGTAAGCCGCTCTTGTATCTGAAGCCGGCGAGAATACTTTTCAACCAGCCGTACCAGTTTCGATACACCAAATACCTTGCCGGATGGAATATAGGCAACATGTATCTTTCCAAAGAATGGCAACATATGATGCTCGCACATGCTGTAGAACTGTATGTCCTTTGCAATGACAACCTCTGTCTCTTCTGAAAAGCTGACATCCAGCTGGGCATCCATCCTATAACCTCCAAATATCTCTTCATACATGTCAGCTATCCTGTTTGGAGTGCCTGCAAGACCTTCCCTGTCAGGGTTCTCGCCAAGCTCTATCAATAATTGCCTGACAAGCTTGGCAACCTTTTTCCTGTTGATACTTTTTTTGTCTGTTGTCATTTTTTTCTTTTTACCTAGCTCCTATAATCTTGTGTAGTTGTGGTACAATGCGCACCTGATCGTACACAGGGTAAACGGCATCGTAAAAGCCAAAAAGCACATCCAACGTTGGCTCGTCAACTCTATAACTTGGCTGTATTATAAATCCTGCTAGCTCGGACGGCTTGGCTATTCTGAACACTTCACGTACTATATCTTTGAATTCCTTAGGGTTTGACGAATTTGTTACTACTACTTTGATATATGTAGTTTTGCAGCTGCTGACTGCCTGCCTTAGGCACTCAAGCTCATTCTTTAGCAGGTTGCAGTACTGCTTTTCATTTACTATCTTGGAATCTCTTAGCTTGAGCTCGACCTTACATATATCAATGTAAGGCAAGACCTTGGAAAACCTCACAGCGTCATAGCAAGACGACTCTAGATATATCCTCAAGCCTTTTTGCCTGACGAATTTTGCCAGCTCTAGGACTGCTTCGTACTGGACCAGTGGCTCGCCACCAGTGAAATTAATCTTGTATGTGTTTGGCTGAAGGCTCTTTGAGATAATCTCCTTTACCTCCTCAACGCAATAATCAATTCCGCTGTCCATTGGGAGGGCGTAGGGCGTGTCGCACCAGTGGCACTTAAATGGACAGCCTGCCAGCCTCACAAACATCGTTTTGGTGCCAAAAAGTATACCCTCTCCTTCAATGCTTGTGAATATTTCACTTAGCTTTGTTGTTATTGTGCCCGGCGTGGTTTTCTGTTGCATATTGAGTCTTGTCCTCTATTTGAGCATTGGTAAATGCATTTTTCCTATTTATACACGATTCGCACCGGCCGCAGTGCAAATAATCTCTATCCACTTTAATGCCATCAGAGTAGCAGCTCCATGTGTGGAATATCTTGTCACCCAAAATCTTGTAGCCTGTCCTAGCCAAAGTAGATTTATCAAGTCCCATGACGGCTGGTGATAGTATCATTATTTGTTGCCGCAAACCAGACAGGATGCTGTCTGACTCAGCTGTGTTGAGAGCTTCCGTCATTGTGTTGACAAAGGCAGGTCGGCAGTCAGGGTAATGCAGAGCATCACCGGTGTGTGCACCATAGGCAACAACCTTAGCATTGATGCTCATAGCCCATGCAGCCGCTATTGTCAGAAATACTGCATTGCGGATGGGAACGACTAAGCTCTGTGAAAATTCCTGTGAGATCTCTTGCCTGCTGTCTGTCAAGGCATTGCTCTTGTTGTAGAGCGATTTCATGAAGCCTATGTCTGCTACTTTGTGGTCTTTTGCATTTAGCACCTTGGCAAAGTAGCGCGAACGCTCAATTTCCCGTTCTGCTCGCTGGCCGTATGCAAACGTCAATAAATACAAATCATAGCCATCATTTTCTGCAAGCGAAGCAGCATAGCACACTGAGTCAAGCCCTCCGCTTACAATGCACACTGCTGCAGGCCGAAGAGTAGTAGTGGTGGTAGGCAACGCGATCAGAGTTGAGCTTACGACTATTAAACAATGGCAGTATATCTTTCAATGATCGTCCTGTGCTGAGGATACATCTTGATAAGCTCATTCCTTTTACCAAGCTCCCAGTCACTATAATCAAAGCCAGGTGATACAGTGCAGCCAAGCAGACAGTATGATTTCTTATCGTTGAGTGAGGCAGCAAACCACGTGTTTGCCTTTATAGTAACTTGAGGTGCTTCGCCCCTGCTCTTTCCCATTTTGATCTTGGACAATTTCCCATTATGGATTGCATACAGTGTTAGTGAACCTCCTGTGTAGTGGTGCCACAATTCATCGGATTTAATTCTGTGAAGAGCTGAAAACTGGTCGCCAACTAGCATGTAATAGATCGCTGTTGAAATGTATCGGGGCTTGTCATACCCTACAACGTTTACTATTGTGTCTGCAGTATATGTCTGCTTGAAGTAGCCACCTTCCGGGTGGTTCTTAAGTCTTAGCCTCTTGATCAGCTTGACCGCATCCTTGTTCAAGACTCCAATTATTATGATGTTTGCATTTTATTAGATTTCGAAAGAAGACATTAATGGCCCAATGAGCCAAAGTTTAGCTGCTATATGATAATAGGCTTGATTGGCAAGGCCAATGTGGGCAAATCCACTTTCTTTAATGCAGCCACTGACCTTGCAGCTCCTGTAGCGAACTATCCATTTACAACAATCGAGCCTAATGTAGGTGTAGCTTATGCTCGAACAAAATGTGTGTGTCGAGAGTTTGGTGTGCAGGATAACCCGGTCCACTCAGTATGCATAGACGGCAATAGATTCATCCCTGTCAAGCTGGTGGACGTAGCAGGCCTTGTGCCAGGGGCACATGCAGGCAAGGGACTTGGTAACAAGTTCCTTGATGACGCAAGGCAGGCCGATGCTCTCATACACATCATAGACGCTTCTGGTTCAACAGATAACATCGGTAGACCAGTTCGAGCTGGAACTGGAGACCCAGTATTTGACATCCAGTTTGTAGAAGAGGAATTTGATCTATGGCTTGAATCGATCATTGGAAGAGACTGGAGCAAGACTGCAAGGGAAGCCGAGAGCCAAGGTCAAAAGCTGGAACAGCTGCTTGCGAGGCGCTTATCGGGTCTTGCAATAAACGAGCAGACGATCACAAATGCAGTACAAGCATCAGGCTTAGCTTCAAAAAAGCCTGTGGCATGGACTCAGAATGACATACTCCGATTTTGCAAAGTGCTACGCACAAGAGCCAAGCCATTTGTGATAGCGGCCAACAAGGCTGACTTGCCAGCGGCGGATGATAATGTCAAGAAGATGAAAGCTGATGGCCTCGAGCTGGTTCCCTGTGCCTCAGAAGCCGAGGCGCTATTGAGAAAGGCATCCAAAAAAGGCATTTTGCATTACCTGCCTGGTGATGCTTCGTTTGATGTCAAACCCGAGGTAATGTTAAGTGCCCAGCAACTAAAGGCGCTTGACATTGTCAAGGCGTTTATGCAAAAATATGGTTCTACAGGGGTTCAGGAAGCTATCAACATTGCGTGCTTTAAGCTGCTCAGCATGGTGGCGGTATATCCTGTGGAAGACGAGTTTAAACTCACAGACAAGAAGGGGAATATTCTGCCTGATGTCTGGCTTCTGCCTGAAGGCTCAACAGCCAAGAATCTCGCAGAAGCAATACACGCCGATCTAGCAAAGGGTTTCCTATATGCCGTTGACGCAAGGACAAAACAGAGGATCGCTGCCAACCACCAGCTGAAAAATGGTGACGTGATTAAGATAGCGTCAGCGACAAGCAGGGGATGATAAATAATAGAAATGCTATGCCTTGGAATTGAAAGTACTGCGCATACATTTGGTTGCTCAGTAGTTGATTCAAGAGGTAAGATGCTCTCTGATAGCCGTGATGTCTACAAGGCACCAGAGGGAAGCGGTATACATCCACGCGAAGCATCGCGGCACCATATGGAAGTGTCGCCAAATATTCTAAGAAATGCTCTAAATTCAGCCGATGTCGCAATGAAGGACATCGACATTGTCGGGTACTCAGCTGGACCGGGTCTTGGGCCTTGTTTGCGCGTTGGTGCGGTAATCGCAAGAACCGTTGCAGGATTTTACAAGAAGCCGCTTGTACCTGTCAACCATGCCCTTGGTCATATTGAGCTTGGAGCAATGCTTACAGGCGCTTCCGATCCGCTTGTGCTGCTAGTGTCAGGCGGCCATACCATGATACTTGCATTTTCTCATCGCCGCTGGCGCGTCTTTGGCGAGACACTTGACATCACAGTCGGACAATTGCTCGACCAATTTGGCCGGGCTCTTGGCTTTGCCTCCCCTTGTGGCAACAGGATCGAACAATTAGCAAGCCAATCGGCTGGAAAATACATGCAGCTACCATATATCATTAAAGGAAACGACGTCTCATTTTCAGGCTTGCTGACTGCAGCAGTCAAGCTTGCTTCCTGCAATGCTCAGTTGACAGATACATGCTACTCACTGCAGGAAACAGCATTTGCAATGTTGGCAGAGGCTGTCGAGCGGGCTCTTTCGTTCACCAACAAGAAAGAAATGATGATTGTGGGTGGAGTAGCAGCAAATAAGAGGCTTGCTCAGATGCTTGATAGCGTATGCAGCCGGCAAGATGCCAAATTATTTGTCTGCCCAATCAAGTTCGCCGGCGACAATGGTGCTCAGATCGCATGGACTGCATTGCAGGAGTACCTGGCTACAAAAATGAATGTTCAAGTGGAAGAGTCGACTGTGCAGCAGTCGTGGCGACTTGACACTGTGCATGTCAGCTGGCGCCGCTAGTAATCTGCTTTATCTGGCGCTCCCACTTGCCATTATTAAACACGCCAAACTTGTAGATCTGGTCTCCTGCTACAATTACCACCAGCTTTTTCACAAGGAACCCTTCGGACCTGACGGAAGATATTTTATCAAGCGGTATGTCAAGAACGACTTCAGTCTCCTTTTTTGAAAGAGTTGCTATTCTGCCTTGTGTCCTTTGAAATACCAACCTATGGTCAGTCAGCAAGAGTATACCGCTTCCCAGCCTGTCCTCTGAGCAGTCCTCATCAAGGAGTATTTTTTCGCCCGGTGCTGGTTCAAAACTCACCACATTTTTATCTTCAAAGCAGAGCCTATATTACTATTGCAGCCATTGCTGATAAAAAGGGGAGCA
>JAICVG010000215.1 GCA_025935445.1 Nitrososphaera sp.
GGCGTCTAGAGATGATCAACTTCAGCGACTGTTTAGCAAATTCAGAAGAACGGATATTGAAACCCTAGCTACTGCAATCACAAATATTTTATGTTTACATTCTGAGGTTTCTTAAAAAACTAAACTGGAGGAAATTTTCTTCCCATGATTGAGCTAAACTAAGAATTGATTGATTGATTGATTTAGCTTATTAGCTAAAATGTTCTTGCTTCTTCAATTTTTTTGCATTTGTTCTACCGGATCTGGAATAATAAGTGATGAACAAAACCTTTTTCTAATAACTATTCCTGCATCTTTAATCTCTGTCTAAAATTTGAACAGGGCAGGCCGTTACAAGCTGCTTGAACTTAACTGCATCTTTTTCGGTACCTACTACTGATCCATAATGCATAGGAATTGCCAGTTTTTTTGGCTTTATCTTTTCATTTACCGCTTTAGCTGCTTCCTCTGCAGTCATGACGTAGGTTCCCGATACAGGTACTATTGCTATGTCTGGTTCAGTGGCACTCATTTCTGGAATGTCGTCAGTATCGCCACTATGGTATATGCGCATCTTGTTTAAAGTGATGATAAAACCGACCTTTCCATCTGCTTTTGGGTGGAAATGCTTGTTGGTATTATATGCTGCCACCGTCTCTATTTGGACGCCCTGAACAGTGAGCTTATCGCCGGGAACAACTCCTTTGGTTTCTGCCGCCCCGAAATTCTTTAACTGGTCAATGCATTCCTTGGCGGCTACGACCGTGGTATTATTGCCTATAATATGCCTGAGGTCGTCCATACTTAGATGGTCATAATGATTGTGAGAGATAAGGATAATGTCAGCGTCATTTTTGTTATGATGGGACTCAGAAATCTGGTAAGGGTCGATGTAAATAATAGTCTTTTCGCCGACCGTCAGTTTGTAACCATCGTGGCCAAGCCAATGAAACGTAACTCCATTAAAGTCTAGCATACTATCACCGCTACCACTATATATGATGGCGCCAAGAATTTTATTTAAAGGTGATCCTTGGGGTTGATTTTTGGATTTGCTATAATGAGATTATCCTTGCGGAGGCTCAGTACCAGAACTTGATTGGCTATGAGCCTGCGCCGCAGGTTAGTGTCTATCGTCGCTACTGCACACTTTTGAGCCATTGCATATTCAATTATGGAGTCGTCGACGTGCTTCGCAGGCGCAACAGCTACTGTATTAAACTTTATTTTCGCAAGTTCAAGCGCCGTTTTTGCAAGACGAGATCTCTTGGGACCTGCATTTTGAGCCAGCCTCTCTAGCTCTACTTGTACTATGTCGGGGATAAGGAAGTCAAGTCTGCCAAGCTGCGACTCGATCTTTGCTAGCCGCTTTATGGGCTTTGAAAAGAGGACCATTAAAAAACTCGTGTCACATAGAACTTGCATATATATACTACGCGGCTATTCCTGAGCCAATAAGACGCCATCTCTCAGCTATTCTCCTGCTGATAGCGACTCTGCTCTTGGGCATCAAGCATACTGGCTTTTTCAGCTTTACTTCAACCTTGCTGTCCTTTACATTTGTAACGTAGCCACTGGCCGCGGCTGTGCCGATGTTAAGTCTGATTGGCTCTTTTGCCTTTAGAGGTTCAACCTTGACCATTTCCGCAGTGCCAACTGCAGTATCAAAAAGGACTACGTCTACCGTGATATCTTCTACGTCTTTTGGCAGCGTGCCTGGCTTACCCACGACAGAGCCAATGAGTGAGTCGCTTTTTGTAAATGTGGGGTCAAGCTTGGTACCTATCGCAACAAGCCCTCCTGGCCGGACTGACTTGACAAGACCGGCACCAGTACCAAGCGTTGATACTTCCGAAGAAATCGGATCATACTTGCCCTTTTTTTCATCCAAGACTCCAGGACGGATCTCAATTTCATCTGCAATATTTAACTGGCCCTGTACGAGCGCGCCACCGATGATCCCTCCTTTGACCTGCTTGATTGGACTTCCCGGCTTATTGACATCAAATGAACGCAGCACATGCATTATCGGTTCAGCGTTCTTTATCCGTGCCGGGGTCTTGATGGTTTTTTCGATGGCTTCAATGAGCGCATCAATGTTGAGCTTATGCTGAGCTGACACTGGGATAATAGGTGCCTTTTGTGCAATGCTTCCACTGACGAAATCTTTTATCTGCCTATAATTGTCAAGTGCTTCTTCATATTCGGCAAGGTCTGCTTTGTTTTGTACAAGAACGATCTGCTGTATGCCAAGGACAGAGAGAGCAAGTAGGTGCTCCCTTGTCTGCGGCTGCGGCACCTTTTCATTGGCCGCCATTACCAAAATTGCTCCATCCATTAAAGCTGCGCCGGAGAGCATATTTGCCATTAAGCTTTCGTGGCCCGGCGAGTCGACAAAGCTCACTACTCGTAGAAGTTCACCCTTCCCTCCGCAGTTAGCGCATTGAGGTTGAGTACTATAGCATAGAGGTGCGGGGCATAGAGGGCATTTATAAAATGCGGCATCTGCGTAGCCGATCTTGATGGTAATGCCTCTTCTAAGCTCTTCGCTATGAGCGCTGGTCCAGACTCCTGTGATGGCTTCGACAAGAGTCGTCTTGCCATGGTCAACGTGGCCTGAAGTGCCAATGTTAACGGATGGCTGATATCCATATTCATTGATATACCAATCTGGCAGGGTGTCTTTCCAATGCAACAATTAGTATCGTAAAATTCCCGGAGATATTAAGGTACGGAACTACTGCTTCTTATTTGCTGGCTCTGTTTGCGTTGCGCTGCTTTCGACACCTTCTTGTTTTTCCGGCAATACGCCTTCAATTAACATCGAGTTAAGCTGATAAATTTCTTCTGTTACCATGTTCCCTCTTACCAGCTTTCTGATCCTAGCTTCACTCCTGTTACCGACACCTGTTGAAAGCAGGACATACTTTTTGACTCCACCGTGGACATCGGCCCGCATTGGAGTGCCGGACCTGTCGCTGCCGCCAGTTATCTTTAGCTTACCGCCAGCTACACCAACAATAGAAGAATCAATGATGCTACCTACCTTTGTCCCCAAAAGTGGCTGAGCTGTCCTATCTTTGAGCTCTTGTGCAATGGTCTTCCCCTTTCTGTCTGAGATTATCAGTTTGAACTGAGCCAACTAAAAAATCAGGCATAGCCAAGGTTTAATTAATCTTTGGCCAAAATTGCTCTCTTCTACTACTCGTGGCATATAGATATATGGACTTGGTTTTTCCAACGAAGCAGCATATATTTCAGCAATTCATGAAAATGTCAACTATTTTCGTCTGAATCTCAAAGCATGAGGAGGAAGAGGTTTGAATATTAAACTAATCACTATAAAATATACATATACAACAACAACAATTCAGTCTCGAAGAGTAAAACAGTTAAAAGCTATTCCTGAGAATTGACTTTTGTTGCAAGAAGACCAAGAAGTTATTGATTGCCCTCGCTGTGGGTTTGAAATGAAGCATATGCAGGCCTGCCATATGATATGTACAAATTGTGGTGCACATATGGACTGCAGCGAGAAAGGTTTAACATGGTAATCAAAAAGGGTTTCTATCCCAGCTCATCTGGAAGTTTTCTGAAATATCAACCGCCTTGCCCTTCATTATTTCAATGTAGTCATCATATGGCGCAAAGAATCCACAGTGTCTGCATTTTACTTCAGTCATCTGATCATTCAC
>JAICVG010000106.1 GCA_025935445.1 Nitrososphaera sp.
AATTGCTCTTATGTCCTTAGCCGACTCCCAGACCTGTTGGTGAACACTGCCACTTCCAAGCTTAAGCTGGGACCATATCTTTTCACACGAAAAGGGAATGAATGGTTCAAGCAGGACCGCCAAGCTTCGTACTGCATTCACCGATACGTACACCGTTGTATTTGAAGTATCCTTGTTTGCCCAAGGTGAGTTTGTCTGGAAATAATGGTTCATGTAATTGCTATATTTTAGGATTCTCTTGAGCGACTTGTCTATCTCGTTGCTTGACAGCAGCCTGCCTGTTTCAGCCACTGTTGCCGCCAGCTCCTTTTCTACTGTATCCTCAATGCTGGATGGCTTCGGCACTATGCCTTGAAAGGACTTTTGCGTGAATGAAAGAGCCCTATTTATGAAATTGCCGATGTTGGCGATCAGCTCATTGTTTATCCTTTCATAGAATGCATCAAAGTCAAAATTCAGATCGTCTTGCGAGTATGTAACTACAGACGCAATGTAGAATCTCAAATAGTCAGGGTTGAATGCAGAAGTGAAATCCTTCAGACCAATATACCACTTTCTGCTCTTTGATATCTTTTGGTTTTGCAGCATAAGGTGGCCCCTTGTGGGGATATATTCTGGAAGCTTGTATTCTGAATTGATGCCAAGGCGTATTGCCGGCAAGAAGAGGTAGTGGTGGTAGATAATGTCCTTGCCAATAAAATGGTAAATCTCCGATTCATTCCAGAATTTCTTGCCGTCGCCTCCCCTATCCTTGACGAACTTGACAAGGGATGAGATATAGCATAGGTGGTTATCGAACCAGCCGTAAAACACCTTACCCTTTGCCTCGGGCAGGGGTATTGGCACGCCCCATGAGAGGTCACGGGTGATGTCCCAATCCTGCAATCCTTCGTTTATCCAGTTTATGACATAGTTCTTGACGTCTGGCTGCAAGTGCGTGTTCGACAAGAGCCACTTTTTCAGTTTCTCTTTAAAACTTGACAGACGGAAAAAGTAGTGTTTGCTCTCTCTTTTGACAGGCGGCCTGCCGCATATTGCACACTTAGGCTCCAGTATCTGATCGGGGACGCGGCCACACTTTTCACACAAATCTGAATACTGGTTTTCTGCATTGCAGTAAGGGCATCTGCCAATTACATATCTGTCTGGTAAAAATTTGTTGTCATAGGTGCAGTAGAACTGAATTACGTTTTGGTCATAAATGTGCCCGTTTTCACGCAATTGTTTGAAAACGTACTGGACAAACTCGACATTTTCTTTGGAGCTTGTCTTATAAAAAAAATCAAACGAAATACCTAATGATTCAAAATCTTCTTTGTCTTGTCTGTTCCAGTATTCAACATAATCTTTGGGACTTTTTTTCTCTTTTTCTGCTCTTATCAAGATCGGAGTTCCAAAATCATCAGTAGCACAGATATGGTACGCCTTCAACCTGTTGAGTCTCAAAAAACGTGTGAAAATATCTGCCGGTAGATATGTGGAGGCTATATGACCTAGATGTATCTCACCATTTGCATAAGGGAGTGCGCTTGTAATGACTGCGCTTTCGCTACTGCTATTATCCGGCATCACACTTGCAATCAATGCACAGCATTTTAACCTAACTGGAGTGCTGGTAACGCTCTTGCTCCTCTATTATTTGATCTATCTTGATGCCCATTGAATCAAGTGCATAGCTTCCAACATCTTGATCTATTTGTTCTGGCACGCTATGCACTTTTACTTCCATCCTGTCATGGTCTTTTGCAATGTACAAAATAGATAGCAGCTGGTTGGCAAATGAGAGAGCCATTACTTCCGGCGGGTGGCCTTCTGCAGCAACTAAGTTGACAACTCTCCCCTTTGACAGCAGGAACAACCTCTTTCCGTTAACATCAAAGCGCTCAATATTTGGACTAATCTGCACCGGTTGGCAGCAGCTGATGTCATAAAGGGTCTCAATATCGATCTCGACATCAAAGTGGCCTGCGTTTGCTAGAATGGCAGCATCTTTCATCTTAAGAAAATGCTCCTTCCTTATCACGCACGTTTGTCCCGTGCATGTAACAAAAACGTCGCCAGCAGGCGCAGCGTCTGACATTCGCATTACCTCAAATCCATCCATCTTGGCTTCGATTGCTTTTATAGGATCAACTTCGGTGACAGTCACTATAGCCCCCATGCCCTTTGCCCGAGTTGCCACGCCCTTGCCCACCCAGCCATAGCCGCATACAACGATGTTCTTGCCTGCCAATAGTATGCCTGTTGCCCGCAATATGCCATCAAGAGTGCTCTGTCCAGTGCCATGTCTGTTATCAAAAAGGTATTTTGTACGCGCATTGTTGACCGCTATAACGGGATAAAGGAGTCTGTTGGCCCTTTCTAGGGCAACAAGTCTCTTTACCCCAGACGTTGTCTCTTCGGTGCCACCCGCTATGCCCTTTGCCTTTTGCTGATGGGCCATTGAGTGGAGATCACCTCCGTCATCAGTTACTATGGCAGGCCTAAATGCAAGCACACTGCGGATGCACTGCTGATACTCTGACTCTGTCTCGCCACGCCAAGCGTACACGTTTACATCCATGTTATACAGAAAAGCTGCAATGTCATCCTGGGCCGACAAGGGATTGGCTGAACAGATTGCGACGTCTGCGCCCAAGCTCTTTGCAGCCATCACAAGGACTGATGTTTCTTTTGTAATGTGAAGACAAAAGCCAAGCCGAAAACCTGCCAGCAATTGACTGTTCTCATTAATTGCTCTTATCTTTTCAACTATGCCCATACGGCTGGCAGCCCACTCATATGACCGCCTTCCCTTGTCTGCAAGGTTGCTATCCGCTATTTTTCCGGGCACGATTTATGAATGATGTGACATGCAATAAAAGCTACTGGTTTTCATACTCTTGTTCGCGGAACTTTGCTCTTCCCCTTCTTATGAGGACAAAGAGTGCAAGTATTATCGCTATCCATACTATACTTAGCATGATGTTGGTAAAGCTAACGTAGAAGTACGGCATTGCATCGATCATATCTTGCTGGAGGATCTCTAGCGATCCATGAATGTCCAGCATGCCAGAATTGTATTCAGCACTATGGGGCTCCACTGATGCTATCGAATTGGCGCGGGTCACAATGTCGTTTAGATTTCCTTGTATGAGTGTCAAGTCTGTTTTTGCAGTCTGAAATACCCATACCGGATTGCCGCTCTCTGGCAGTTCCATCTTCGCCTTTGATACAAAGCTTGCCAGAGCTTCGGCAGTCTGGGCAGTCTGGGCCCTCTTCAGGTATCCAAGCGCGCTGTCGACAGGGTAAACGGCCTGCTGGTATCCGTAAAGGGCCATAGCTATACCAAAAATCATAAGAGCCAGAACGCCGGCCATCATGAGCCTGTATGACGATGTCATGCCGGAATTGATATTGCTATAGCACTGGGGGAGATATTTAGATGTGGCGGAGAAGTCTATATCGATGGCTCTGCAGTCCGATAACCAATTTATAGCCAAATTGATTACAAGGTGGTGATAATTGGCATTTGTCAAGGTTGCCCAGCGGGGCGAGATTAAAGAGAACAGCGGCAAGGAGCTTTATATTAATGGCACAAGAATTGCGCTTTTCTATGCAAACGGCAAATACTATGCAATTGAGGCGCTCTGCCGCCATCAGGACGGCTCACTTGCTCCCGGCAAGATAGACGGCGAAGTCGTCGAATGTCCTCTGCATTCGTGACACTACAACATTAGAACCGGGGAGTTGCTCGACTACCTTGAAGGAGTAAAACTGATGACCTACAATGTAGACATTAGAGGAAACGACATTTACATCGACGCCTAGCAAAGTAAAAAGCAGGGGCAAGCCCCCCAAATCGCGCCAGTGAAATTATACAATACACTCAGCCGGCAAGTAGAGCAACTACAGCTGCAGAACAACCTAGTGAGGATGTATGTTTGTGGAGTGACAGTCTATGATAACTCTCACATTGGGCATGCAAGGACAATCATTATATTTGATGTATTGCGCCGATACTTGCTATCAAGAGGCTATAAAGTGATTTTTGTACAAAACTTTACTGATGTCGATGACAAGATAATCAACCGCGCAAAAGCAGAGGGCACGAAGGCAGAGAAAATATCGAGGAGATACATTGACAAATACTTCAACGACTTTGACAGCTTGAATGTAATGCAAGCAGATTACCACCCAAAGGCTACTGATCACATCGAGGAAATGATTCAGTTAATTGATGGCCTGATGAAAAAGGGACATGCCTATCTGACCCTCAACGGTGTATATTTCAGAATCAAGTCATTTCCAGGCTACGGCAAGTTATCAAAAAAGTCAGTTGAAGATCTAGAGTCCGGCGCAAGGATAGAGATCGATCCCTCAAAAGAGGACCCGCTTGACTTTGCGCTCTGGAAGTTCTATTCAGATGAGACGGTGTGGCCAAGCCCTTGGGGTAATGGGAGGCCTGGCTGGCATATAGAGTGTTCTGCTATGTCGCGCAAATATCTCGGCGACACGTTCGAGATTCATGGCGGCGGACACGATCTAGTTTTTCCACACCATGAAAATGAGATAGCCCAGTCGGAATCATATACAGACAAGCAGCTTGCCAAGATATGGGTTCACACCGGCATGGTTACCATCAATTCACAAAAGATGAGCAAGTCGCTTGGCAACATTGTTACAATAGAGCAGGCGTTGAAAACATGGAGAGCAAATCCTCTCCGGCTCTACTGCTTGTCAGCACACTATTCAAAACCTCTTGATTATACTGACGAATTGCTAAAAGAGTCAATCCAAAGGTGGCGCCAGATAGAGACATGCGCCTACGAACTGCAGCTTGCAGTCGGCAGCGGCGGCGAGATTGATTCTGTTCAGAGGATGTGTGAGGAATCGATGCGAGCTTTTGAAGCTGCAATGGACGAGGACATGAACACATCGCTTGCAGTTGCAGAGTTAGTGAAGCTTGTAACAAAGCTCAATAACTATATCGCAGCAGACAAGCTAACAAAAGATATGGCTGATGGCGCATTGCCAACTCTTAACAAGATAATGCACATTCTGGGACTGAAAATTGTAGAAGCCAGCGATAAAGAAAGGAAAGAAATTGAGGAAATAGTGGTACAACGCAACAAGCTGCGGGCTGAGAAAAAATTCAAAGAGGCAGATGAAATCCGCAAAAAACTATTAGAGCGCTCTGTTGAGCTATTAGATCACAAGGGACGTACAGTGTGGGTCAAGAGGGAAAAGCCCGAATAGTCAGATTTTAGTTTTCGTGCATGCAAATATTCAAACTAATAAGCTAGTCTTAAGCCTATACCTAGAGTAACGATGATCATCAAGAATATAGGGAATGATATATGAAGTGATTCAGCCACAATCTTTGAGCAAGTAGTAACACTCGCAGGCGGGATAGCTGATGTACCTCCTCACTCACAGAATAACTTCAAGTTGAGGGACAAAATTCTTGGCAGATTCTTCTTCACAAGGTGTCT
>JAICVG010000256.1 GCA_025935445.1 Nitrososphaera sp.
CCCGATATCGTTCATGTACAGTTTGAGCCTGGTCTTTATGGGCTGAAGCTGGATTCAAGAAATCCCCGGGCCAGCCGGACCTTTATAGATCCATTCTACCATAGATGTAAGGTTCCCATTGTAACAACCTTTCATTCGGCGTATACCTTGAGAGAATGGATGGGGCAAGCAATGATTGTCAAGCGTGAAGGAAGAACAGGAAGACTTGGGATTCCCGCTCGGGCTGCTATAAAAACGTGGAAACACTTAGTCAACTACAAGGCATTTCATGATATCAACAAAGAGAAGTTGAGGCTAAGTCATGCAGGCATTTCTTTTTCAAAGTATATGGCAGGTAGAATTGGGGGTGGCCATATAATTTACCATGGAGCAGAGCCTGCAATATTGCCCTCTGTTCCAAAGGCTAAGGCAAGAGAGATGTTCTCACTACCACAGGATAAGATGATAGCGGTTGCTATTGGATTCAGTACTGCAACTAAAGGCTGGGATATTTTAAGCAAGGTCGATATGCCAAACGGGTGGATGATGGTATTGAATTCTTCTAAAGGCCATTTCAATAAAGAAAAAAGTATCTACGCTATCCAACATGGAAGAAGTAGCAGTAGTAGTACTGACTATAATAATAAAATCATTGATCTACGGAGAGGCTTTCTCAAAGAAGAAGAACTCTCGATGCTACTTTATGCATCCGATGTCGTGATGCTGCCCTACAAGATAACATCTGGATCAGGAGTAATGTTTGATTCATTAGCTCATAGATTGCCGTTCGTAGCATCGGATCTAGATTTCTTCAAAGAATTCGCAGAAATGGGACTGGGAATTACCGCAAAAAGGGACCCTGTGTCCTTTGGCAAGGCAATACGTGAGCTTGGCGACTCGTACGATAAGTATTCAAAATCTGTTGATAATTTCATACAACAACTTAGGTGGGAATTTGTCACAAAGCAGCACATTGATATCTATAGTCATGCAATAACAGAAAGGGGAAAAAGCTTTTCTCTGCCTTAGCAATTCCATTTTAGATTTCTATAATATATTATGTACTTTTGTGATCTCTATCATGTCGCGTTTCAAGAAAAACTTTGTGCTATTGCTTCAAGTGCTTGTTTTTG
This sequence comes from Nitrososphaera sp., assembly GCA_025935445.1. Taxonomy (GTDB): domain Archaea; phylum Thermoproteota; class Nitrososphaeria; order Nitrososphaerales; family Nitrososphaeraceae; genus Nitrososphaera. Next base: position 1,113 of record JAICVG010000256.1, read on the forward strand.
TTATGTTTTTTTGAAAAAATTGGCAAATGACCACGAACATAGAGAAGATATCTATCTTTTTAAAAAAGAAAAGCAGTTTGGGCGATACTCCGCACAATCACTGTGCTAAATTAATACTAAAGCAAGTCGATTTTACTTAGCTTGAATTTTGACTATAATAAAGGAACTTCTATAGCTTTTCAGTCCGACAAGATGTAACTTGCCAATTTAACCATCTTCTTCTTCTCCTTCTTCTCCTTCTTCTCCTTCTTCTCCTTCTTCTTCGCCCACTTGATTATTGGCTTCCTGGCTGAAAGATTGTGTATTTGTTTGTATTATTTGATCGTTGTCATTTATTATTACCTCGCCATCCTCACAATTCTCCACAATTATCACTTTATTGTCTTCATTGACATTTCCAGCATAAGCTTGTGGACTTTGTTGTTGTGATATCATATTGCCAATTAAACCACCAGGATCTTCTTTGCCCACTTGATTATTGCTGTTGCTACCTTTAGCAAGGTCAGATACGCTTTGATCACCATAATAGTTACCTCCTAGTGAGGCAAACGCCTCTGAAGAAAGAAACGGTGGAATTAGTGATGACGCCGCAATCATCAAAGTTGACAATATCGTCGCTACCACTACTAAAAAGTTGCCTGAAGGGGTGCTATTCTTCCATTTGTTGCTCTTTCTCATAAAGAGATGATGTTATTATCCTAAACAAGGGACTCATATTTAAGCTGTAGCCACTAATTATACTGCTAATAATCATAGACGATGTAGAAGATGTACCTCTACAAGAATTTAATATAATTTTTTACTGTAAGTGGTGTGAGGATAACAGCTAGCTATTGGCAGCGAATTAGAAAACAGAGCATACAGCAGGCTCAGAGACAGACACATACATTACTGATATGGCAGCATCTAGAATAATATATGAAACACGTAAGTTAAAAGGAATAGCTAAAAACGGTACACCCACACATCTAAGTAAGTCAGCAATAAGGGTAAGGAACGGTTGAGAATAGAAATTTGGACTATGAGTAATACTAGACCAGATAATACTAATGCAACTATAACAACCGCGGTTAAATGCTATAAAGATGGTGTGATGTTGGAATCGAAGAAGATGATGATCAGGAGAGGGATACCGCGATACTATCTCCCTGATTGAATGATGACCAATAACAATACCTGACTGATTTGGATAGAGAAAATAGCCCCTAGGGACTGATTAACAAGGTCATCTATTCATCTTAAATATTTGTACTCTGTACTTTTTTTATCGGGTGGCTGTATAGCTGGGGAAAGAAAGAGCAGAGTAGCAGAAGCAAAAAAGAAAAAGGGAAGAGTATTGATGCCAAAGGGTGGCTACTTTTGATTTGTTATCAGTGGTTTTACTTTCTTATCAAAGTCGAAGGGCTAACTTAAGGGCTACATTTGCAGCTCTTTGGTCTGCGTCTTGGTCTTGGTCTTGGTCTTGGTCTTGTACTCCTGTATTATCTGCATCTTGATTTCCGAAGTTAGCGGTGTTGTCTTGGGAAAGGTCGTGAACACTTGCGTCCTGGTCTTGATCAGCGTCGTTGACTAGGTCGTTACCAAAACAAATCAATGCGTCACCGCAGTCAGCAGCTTCTACTGCATTGTCCTCAATGTTTTGTCCAATGGTTCCGGTGTTGTCTCCTGCTTCTACGTTGTTACCTTGTTCGGCACTCTCCTCCTGAGATATTCCTTGATCTAGTTGTTGGTCTTGATCTTGTTGTTGGTCTTGATCTTGTTGTTGGTCGTTTTCTTGCGATTCTGCGTCATCGGCTTCCTCTTCGTTACTCTCGTCGTCAAAGAATCCTTCGAGAAGAGTACCACCGACGGCTTCATCTGCTATGCTCTGTGCAGAAACTGTTTGTGATACTGCAGCAGGTACCGCGAGTCCCACGAGTGAAATCATGGCTATGATTAGCGTTGTTGTTCTTGTCGCTTTCGCAATCATATTGCGTGGAATTACACAGTATATGATCCCTTATATGGGATTCTTAAGATATTTACCCTAAACTCACCAGGAAGAGAGAAAGATTAAGG